>CAMOGZ010000032.1 GCA_946614405.1 uncultured Eubacterium sp.
TGGTGGTGTAGTCCAGGTCCTCCGGACCCGTGTTCTGCATCCTGCGGGCACGGCTTGCGTTTTTGTGCCCGCCGATGCCGGATGCCATGGTGAGAGCCATGACCCCTGCCATGATCAGGGTGAACAGGACGGCGTAGCCAAGGTAGCCCATGCCGCAGACCAGGCCGGTTCCCATAGCCAGGAAGATGGTCCCGATCTCCTTGGCAGTGCCGGGCACGGAGCGGAAGCGGACCAGGCTGAAGGCCCCTGCCACCGCCACGCCGGCTCCGATGTTGCCGTTCACCATCATGATCACTACGGATACGATGGCCGGCAGCATCACCAGCGTCACCACGAAACTTCTGGTGTAACGGCTTTTATATGTATATACGAATGCAATGATAATTCCGATGACCAGCGCCGTCGCCACGCAGGTCAGAAAGTCCGTCACGTTCAGCGTTGTTGCTGCGCTGTCAAACAGCCCTTGAAAAATCGTATCCATAGTTCCATTCTCTCCTTTCTTCTGTTACCTGAGGCGCCCGGGCCAGGAGCATCCCCCGGACCCGTTCCGGAACCTTGTCCCGTCCCAGCATCGCCTCATACGCATGAGCGTATTTACTAAATGAAGTTTTGTAGATTCCCTCAAGGCTGAGAAATTCCGTCAGCCAGAGGGGAATGGCCGATCCTGTTTTGATCTCCATCAGGATCTCATCTTCCGCCAGCACCGGGGTGCCGTGATCTCCCAGAGAGAGCGCAAGGTCCCGGTCCCGCCACCGTACATTGCGGTCAAAGGTGATCCGAAGGTCGTGATCCCATTTGTCGTACCAGGCCTCCCGGTCGTAGCAGATCATCATCCGCGGGGCCAGCCCCGGGTACCTGCTGCAGGCGAAGGCGATCTCCCTTGCGGTCTGAAGGGACTGATAGTCCGGGGTCTGCAGCCGCTCCCCCCTGCACAAAGCCTTCCATGCCACCTCTTCAGTAACCGTAAGTCTCCTCTTATATACGACCTTCTGAAACTTTTTCTTCAGTTCCAGGAACACCTCCCGGCCGGCAGCCGGAACGCCGTAGCTGCGGATCCGGATCTTTTCCTTGTATTCCGGATGCTCCATGGACCGGCGGATCAGCAGATGATCCGGCGTATCGAAGTAGAGACTGAGGATGGTGCTCTCTCCGTGCTTATCGGGCCTCATATGATCCGCCATCACCTTCAGAAGCCGTTCCTTCTGCTCCCGGGTGATCCGGTATTTCACTTCGTATCGTTTGAAGATAGTCTGCTCTTTCATTTCATTCTACTCCCGTACTGTATCTCCGGCCTGCCGCAAGGAAGGCCATGTAACAGATCATGGCTGCGGCCAGAAGCACCACGCCTGCGACCCAGAACCAGATCGTGTAAGCTGATCTTGTCCCGTAGATCTCGAAGACTCCGGTGAGTCCGGAGGCCAGGATCATAGTGCCGACCCCCAGCTGCTGCAGTGTCTCTGTCCACATGTTCCCCCGTGTGAGGATCCCTTTCGCCGTCAGGACTGCGGGGACCAGTCCCAGAAGGAGCGGGATGAGAAAGAGACCGATCATGTAGATGGAATAGACCTGATGACTGAAGTATTCATAGATCCCGCTGAATACCATGCAGAATATCATCGCCGCCAGGTAGCCGTACATGGCTCTCTTATTGACTGATGTAGACAATGTCACTCACGCTCCTTTCTTTGATCCCGTGCCCGCTGGTGGGGTTGTTGATCACATTTCCGTTGAATACCATGGTGGAGGATCCGCCTCCGTCCAGGTTATATGCTGTCTTGCAGCCCAGGCTGTCCATGAACTGCGCCAGCTGGTAAAGGCTCAGGCCTGCGCTTTCGCTGGTCCGTCCGTCGGAGACCACCAGCACGTAATGGTTGTCGCTGATCCAGCCGATGGCGGTCCTGGGGTTGCTGCGCATGGACTGCCCGACTTCCTCGCCGTCTGAAACGGCGACTTCACCGTCTTCCACCAGTCCCGGGCCGAAGCACATGACCTGTACCGCGCCCTTTTCCAGAAGCTCTTCTGCGGTGGTGTCACCCTCCCGGATGACCTCCATGGAGCCGTCCTGGTAGATCACCAGATCCTCCTGATCCTCTCCGCCGCTTTCGCTGGAGTAGATCTCGCCGTTTCGGATGATGTATCCTGTGCGGGCGCTGTAGTAGTCGCCGTTTATGGCCAGGATCGCGTTATGGGATGCTGCGATGGAGGACGTGGTGGCTGTCACGTTCTTGCCGTACACATCGTTGGCGAAGGCTGTCTTCAGGTCGGAAGAGTCCTTCAGCACCACGTCGGCCACGTAGATGGTGGTGTCATTTTCCCGGTAGGTCTTGATGGTCACGGTCTTGTCTTCCGTGGTGTAGCTTGTATCTGTGACCTCCGCCGAGGAGTCCGCGGCCTGCTCCGTTTGGCTTTGTGCGGCGGAGCCATCCCTTGGCCAGGAGTGCTCTGACGCTTCGCTGGTCTGAGTCTCCTGCTCCACCACGGCGTAAGTCTGTGGGATCACAAAGCCTTCCAGGACGGTGAATGCTGCAAAGGCCAGGAGCAGAAGCCCATATACAATTGAAATCGTTCTTCTCATATCCGCCTCACTTTCTCGGCTCCGGCAGCATGGCCGGACCGGCTGTCTCGTCATTTCCCTTGCGGAAGATGAACAGTGTCTGCACTGTGAAACTCAGGATGAACAGGATCATCTCCGTCATGATCTTCGCAAGCTGCGGGTAGATCCCCAGAAGATCCACGAAGAAGCTGAGGATCACACTGTTTGCGCCGAGGATGAACAGAGCCAGTGCGATGTACTTCGGAAGAGTCTTTGCGATGGGCTGATCATCCCGGAAGACGGCTTTCGCATTCAGGCTGTAGTTCAGGATCGCGCTGAGGATGCGGGCCGCCACATTGCTGATCACCAGGCCGTAGGAGAATCCCGATAATAACGGAAGAAACATGATGAAGAGCAGGTAGTCCGCCAGGAAACTGATGAAGGATGCGCTGGCGAACTTCAGGATGTTCCCGTAGATGCGGATGGCATCCCGCACCGGATGGAAGTGGGAACAGGAGTTGGTCTCATCCAGGTAGACGGTGTGGATGGGGACCTCCCGGATGGCGATCTCGTTCTTCCTGCAGGAGAGGAGAACGTTCATCTCGTATTCGTACCGGTCGCCGTCGACGCTGAGCATGTCCGGAAGCTGGATCCGGTGGAAGGCTCTGAGACCTGTCTGGGTGTCCCGGACCTTGGTACCGCTGACCATCCGGAAGATGACCCGGGTGATCTTATTTCCCATTCTGGATTTGAAGGGGACGTCCTTTCCGAACTCCCTGCTTCCCAGGATCAGCTTGTCCGGCTCTTCCCAGCAGGCCCTGCAGACCTTCTCCATGTCGCTTACCAGGTGCTGGCCGTCTGCGTCCATGGTGACGATGTAATTCATGTCCAGTCCTGCCCACTGAATGTATTCAAAAGCGGTCTTCAGGGCTGCCCCCTTGCCGCGGTTCACATCATGGTACAGGACACGGACCCGTCTCATGTTCCGGAGCGCTTCCCAGATATATTCATATCCTTCGCCGCTTCCGTCATCGACGACGATCACGCGATAGCCGGATCCACTGATCCTCATGGCCAGTCCGATGAGACCCTCCGATGGCTGATACGCCGGGATCACTGCTACGGTTTCTTTTTTCTTGTCCATATCCTTGTACCTCCGTTTCTTTAGTATGGCTCTAGCATACTCCCGGAATGTAAAGAACAAAGTATGTATTTTTGGCGATTTGGAAAGGTGATTTTGTAGATGCAATTAGATTCCATTCACGGAAATGACAAAAAGTCCATCTGGTCTCCAATTACTTCACATAGTTGCCAGACGGACTCGGAAATGGTATACTTGTTAGTAATTAAACAGACAGTCGAATTGAAAGAATTGAGGTGATCGACTTGAGAAATGATATCACACTGATGGACGGCGGACAGGGGACCACCCTCTGGAAGAAGGCGAAGGAGCAGGTCGCCGTCTGGAGATATAACATAGAAGATCCGGACATCGTGTTTGAGATGATGCGGGAGTATGCGGATGCAGGCTCTCAGATCGTCTCCACCAACACATTCAGTGCCAACGGGCCCAGCATGGAGGGCACCGGCCATAACGTGGAAGAGATCATGGCTGCCGGCCTGGAGATCGCTCACAGTGCCCTGGACGGCCGGGCGAAGATCGCCCTGGACGTGGGTCCCCTGACAGGACTTCTGAAACCCTTCGGGACCATCTCCGATGAGGAAGCCCATGAGATCTTCGAAGAACAGATCAGCGCCGGAATGAAGGGAAAGCCGGACCTGATCCTGCTGGAGACCTTCCTGGATCTGAAGATGATGCAGATCGCCGCCAGTATCGCCAGCAAGTATGACATCCCCCTCTTCTGCAGTATGACCTTTGCCAAATACAGCCCGAAGAAGGGCGCCCGCACCATGATGGGCAACTCCATCCAGGATATCATCGACGGACTGCGGGAGTATGAACCGGCTGCCATCGGTCTGAACTGTTCCATGGGACCGGAGGAGACCCTGCCCATCATTGCAGAGTTCTCCGAGAAGTCGGACATCCCTCTGCTGTATAAGCCTAACGCAGGCAAACCCACTCTGGAAGGCGGCACGGAGATCGACTTCACACTCTTTGCCAATGCAGTCTCCAAGGCTGCGGAGCTTGAGAACGTCAAGTATATGGGCGGATGCTGCGGCTCCACACCGCGGTATATCGGCGCACTGAAAGAGAAACTGAATCGAGAATAATTTAATCATATATAACTGAAACAGCGGCCCTCGGGCCGCTGTTCGCACTAATATCTCTCATCCTCATTTGGTCTTCTGAATTAATCTCTCTCTTCTTCGCTGAAGAGGATCTTGCCGGAGCTGCGCTCGATCTGATACTCATAATCGTACCAGACGCCGCTCTTCTTACCCTCAAAGCTGACTTCCCATACCTTGGTGCCGCGATAGGTGTCCTTATCGGCCTCCAGATCACGGATTTTGGTTACGTTATAGCCGCTTCTGGCATCCTTGGTGGCAATGGATTTTGCCTTCTTGGCAGTGATACTCTTGGTCTTCTTGGCGATCTTGAAGGTTCCCTTAACGGTACCATACTTGTCAGAGCCGTATACCTTCACACCCTTGATGGTGAAGCGATATTTCAGACCTCTTTTGAACTTCTTGACGACGAATTCGATTCCGTCATCGTCTCTCTCGGTGATCTTCACCTTGTACTTATGACCTTTGCTGTCTTTCACAGTGACCTTTACCTTGCTGGACCACTGTACGTCGCCGATGAACTCAACTTCGACTTTTCCTTTCCCTTCATATTTCACGTTCTCCTTGGACGGAGTCGCTGCGAAAGCCGGGACGGCAGATGCGATGGTCATCACGACACATACTGCCAGAGCGGTCATGATGCTGACCATTTTCTTCATTTTCTTCATATCTCTCAACCTCCTTTATTGGCTTTTCTTGGTTTCATTCTATCGTCTAATCATGAAGGAAACATTAACAATAGAATTAATCTTTTTAATATGCCGATTTCATTTTCGGGATCTTCACATAGAATGAACTGCCTTCGCCAAGGGTGCTCTCGGCCCATACTTTCCCGTTATGGGCCTGCACCAAAGTCTTCACGATGGAAAGCCCCAGTCCGCTGGAATATTCCTCTGTTTCCTCCGCATCCAGCCGGTCGAACCGGTTCCACAGACGATCCAGTTTGGACGGTTCGATCCCCTTACCATCATCGGTAACGGACAGGACCGCATCCGGTCCATCAGACTCCAGCCGGATCCTGATGGTACCTCCCGGCACCTTCCCGTACTTCAGGGCATTGCTCAGCAGATTCAGCATGATCTGGATCAGCATGGTCTCATCGCCATTTACATGGATCCCCGGCTCCACATCGTAAAGGATCAGGACCTCTTTATCCTCCGCCAGGGGTATCTGCTGTTCCGCCACATCCTCGCAGAGCATACTGAGATCCACATCCTCCCGTTCCATATCCAGTCGTCCGGTATCCCCCCGGGCCAGGATCAGGAGTTTGCCCACCAGGCTCCTCATATTCTGGGCCTCCCGGTTGATGACCGCAAGCCCCGCCTCCCGGTATTCCTCATCCTCCAGAGCATACTCACTCTGGGAAAGGATCACAGAGATAGGCGTCCGAAGCTCATGGGCCGCATTGGATGTGAACTGTTTCTCCCGGGCAAGATTGGCCTCCAGTTTATCAAACATGCTGTTAAAGGAACTGGCCAGATGCTGGATCTCATCCTTCCCCTTCCCGGGATCGATCCTGCGGGTCAGGTCTCCGTCCTCGGTGATCTGCTCCGCCGTCCGGATCACGTCCCGCACCGGCTGCAGTGCCCGGTGAGTCAGGAAATATCCGCCGAGAAGTGCGATCAGAATCAGGATCGGGATCATCATCTGGATGTTCTTCACCATCTTGCGGTAGGATCCGTTCCCTGCAGTACTGGGGATCATTCCGCGGATCCAGACCGTCCGGTCCTCATCCTTGAACTCATACTGTCGGTCATACACATACCAGTCTTCTCCCTTGCTGTCCGTGACCCGTCTCATGGCCCGGTCATGAAGGGGCGATTCCTCGCGGATGGAAGCAGGATACTGCCCTGCCACCAGTTCCCCGGTATCTTCATATATGAATATATACGCTTCACCGTTGCGGAGCGACAGATCCTCATCCACCTGGGCTCCCTGGTCCGTCACGTCCACCATCTCTGCCGCTTCCGACACCGCCTCCAGCAGGTAGCTCTTGGATGCGTCCTTGGCACCCTGCCGCTCCACACGGATGACCGAGACGATCAGACAGAGCGCGAGCAAAAGTAAGGTCAGCGCATACCATCCGGTGATCTTGGTTTTTATCGACATTTTACTATTTCAGGATATATCCTGCTCCTTTGACCGTTACGATCTTCTTCTCATCGAATCCTTCGTCGATCTTCTTGCGGATGTGATGTACGTAGACATCCACCACATTGGAAGCTCCGTCGTAATCATAGTTCCAGATGTGATTCAACAGCTGATCCCGGCTGATCACCTTCCCCTGGTTCTGCATCAGATACTCCAGGATGGCGAACTCCTTGGCGGTCAGGGTGATCTCCTGATCTCCCCTCTTCACCTCATGAGAGGCCGTATCCATGGTCAGATCCCCCACAGTCATCACGGTATTCACCCGGTCCGCATTCCGGCGGATCATGGCCCGGATCCGCGCCATGAGCTCACTGAAATCAAAGGGCTTGATCAGGTAATCATCCGCCCCGGCATCCAGTCCTGCCACCCGGTCTTCCACAGAGTCGAGGGCCGTCAGAAGCAGCACCGGCGTCTTATTCCCCTCGTTCCGAAGGGTCTTCAATACGCCGATCCCCGTGATCCCCGGCAGCATGATATCCAGGATCACACCATCGTACTCCGCCATTTCCATATAATCCAGCGCTTCATCTCCGCTGTAACAGGCATCCACACTATAGCCTTCCTTGGTCAGTTTCCTTACGATGATCTCGTTCAGATCTTTCTGATCCTCTACTACCAGTAGTCTCATAATCTTACCCTCCTGTGATATTATCCTACCATGCAGAGATGAATCTAATATTAATTCAGGCCTTATGCCCTCCGATCTGACTGTTCCGGTCGATGGTGGTGGCCCCGTCCTCCAGGTTGGTGCCCTTCAGGATCGAGTTCTTGCCGAACTTCTTCTGGATGTCCAGCATGGCCTGCTGCACCTTCCTCTCCCGGGCAAGGCGCTCTTCCTCTTCCTTCTGCTCCGCTTCCTTTGCGGCATAATCCGTGAAGAAGTCCAGTTGCTCCGGTTCCGCAGGCTTCTGTGCTTCTTCCTCACGGATCAGGTGGTTCACCGCGATGGTGACCCGCCTGGTCAGCAGATTCGGATCTACGATCCGGTCAAAGAGCTCCATCACCCCATCCATGATCATCTGGGTGGATGAGGTGTGCCGGGGCATGTTGGCCGTGCCGTGGGCATGCTTGGGAGACAGTCTCCCGTAATAGTCCCGGGTGATCTCGCCGTGGTACTTGCTCATCCTCACCGGGTCATTCAGATTCTCTATGTCGTAGCCGATGGTCAGCACCACCTGGTCTGTCACCAGCCCCTTCCGCACCAGATCCAGCACCAGAAGCTCCGTCATCTCCCGCACGATGATCCGGGTTCGGTCATAGTCATAGGGGCAGTGCAGCACCTGTCCGGAGCTGAGGCTGCTGGCCCGGGGCCGATACCCCTTCACCTCCCGGATGGTACAGGGCTCGTAGCCCCATGCGTGGTCGATGAGAAGCTCCGCGTTGACCCCGAACAGTTTGAACAAAAGCTCCTCGTTATGATAATCTCCAGGCCTGCCCAGGGAGCACCGGGCCACGTCCCCCATGGTCTTCATCCCGTGGGCGGCCAGCTTGCGGGCATATCCCTTGCCCACGCGCCAGAAGTCCGTCAGGGGCTCATGAGACCACAAAAGCTCACGGTATGAGATCTCATCCAGTTCTGCGATCCGGACACCGTCCTTGTCAGCCGGAATGTGCTTGGCCACGATATCCATGGCCACCTTGGCCAGATACATGTTGGTGCCGATGCCGGCGGTGGCGGTGATCCCGGTTGCCGCCAGCACGCTTCGAATCATCCGCATGGCCAGCTCATGGGCTGTCACCCCGTAGGTCTTCAGATAGTCCGTAGCATCGATGAATACCTCATCGATGGAATAGACGTGGATGTCCTCCGGCGCCACGTATTTCAGATAGATCTGGTAGATGTCGGTACTGTATTTCATGTACATCCCCATCCGCGGGACCGCTGCAATATAGTCCAGTTTCAGTTCCGGATCATTGGCCAGTTCATCGGCATTGCTGGAGCTTCCCTGAAATGGTCTGCCGCCGATGGCCCTGCTCCGCTCCGCATTGATCTCCCGCACCTTCTGAACCACCTCAAAAAGACGGGCTCTTCCGGGGATCCCGTATGCTTTCAGACTGGGGGAGACCGCCAGGCAGATGGTCTTCTCTGTGCGGGATGCATCCGCCACCACCAGGTTGGTGGTCATGGGATCCAGCGCCCGCTCCTGGCACTCCACCGAGGCATAGAATGATTTCAGATCGATGGCGATGTACTGGCGATTCTTCATATCTACTTCCTTGCTAAACAGATGTTCTTGTCTTTATTATACAATAGAAAAGGCCGCTCCGAAAGACCGGAGCGGCCAATATTTTCTCTTACATTTTATTCGTCATTTCCTGCAGCCGTGGCTTTGTCGAAAATGTCCGTGACGGCCTTAGGCGGCTCTGCTGTCGCCATGGTCACGATGATCGCAACGATGCCTCCGACGATGAATCCGGGCACGATCTCATATACTCCGCTGTTAGAGAACATCAGCCAGCAGATGTCCACTACGGCTCCCACGATAACGCCTGCGCATGCTCCCGCATAGTTGAAACGTCTCCAGAACAGAGACAGCAGGATCGCCGGTCCGAATGCCGCACCGAATACGCCCCAGGCATTCTCTACCAGGTTCATGATGGCCTGTGCGCCGGAACCCTTGGAGGATGCGATCATGAAGGCGATGATGGCGATGATGATGACTGCGATCCGTCCTACCCACAGCACTTCCTTATCGGAGGCGTCCTTACGGACGATGGGCTGATACAGGTCGGATGTGAAGGAACTGGATGCAACCAGCAGCTGAGAATCCGCCGTGGAAACCGATGCTGCCATGATGGCGGCCAGCAGGAATCCGGAGATGACAGGCGGGAAGAACCGACGTGCCATGACGATGAACACGGTCTTCTGGGCTCCTGTGGTCAGCAGCTCCTCTGCCACGATCATTCTGGCCTGGTATGCCATGAGGCAGGCAGCTCCGATGGACAGCACGACCCATACGATGGCGATGACCGATGACTGTTTGATCATGGACGGTTTCTCGATGGACATGAAACGCACCAGAATATGGGGCATTCCGAAGTATCCCAGTCCCCAGCCAAGGCCGGAAACGATATCCTGCCAGCTGGCGCTGAAGAGTCCTGCGCCGAAGTCGCAGGCAACGACTTCGCCGGTGGCGGCGTCGGTGTATTCATAGACATTGGACAGCAGAGATGTGTCCAGATCCTGTGTGGTAACGACGATGATAGGAATGGCCAGCAGTGCCACCAGCATCAGAAGGCCCTGGAAGAAGTCCGTCCAGCATACGGCTTTGAACCCGCCCAGGAAGGTGTATCCGATGATGATCAGGGCAAACACGATCATCGCGGTTCTCTCGGAAATGCCCGGGAACAGCATGGTGAACACGGAGGTTCCTGCCACAAAGGCGGACGCAACGTAGATGGTGAAGGCCAGCAGGAAGATGATGGCGCACACGATCTGCAGTGTCTTGCTCTTGGTGGCGAAACGGTTGGTCAGATACTGAGGCAGTGTAATGGCGTCATCCGCCGCACGAGAGAAGAGTCTCAGTCTCTTGGCACAGAAGATCCAGTTTGCTGCCGTTCCCAGCGCCAGACCGATACCGATCCAGATCTGTCCGAATCCAAAGGCCAGAATGGAACCCGGAAGTCCCATGAGCAGCCAGGCGGACATATCCGAAGCCTGTGCGGACATGGCGGTGACCC
>CAMOGZ010000033.1 GCA_946614405.1 uncultured Eubacterium sp.
CCCACGCTCCGGCTGTCGTCATTTTTGCATCATATTGAAAAAGGTGAACCGATTTTGTATCACCCGATTCATGTATACAAAATATCAGGAAACCGATATTTTGGTGGTGATTTTTTTGTTGATTCATTGTATAATGAATCCGTATGGTTATTAGGACTAATCAAATTACTATTTAGAAAGGAAGGTTTCAATATGAGTTCAAGTGCAAAGCATTTGCATAGCATTGACGCCGGTCACTATAAGCACACGGCCGGTTGTGAAACCGAAGTCATGCCGATTCCTGATGTTGTGAAGATCTCAATGTCACAGCACATCGGCGCACCTTGCAAGCCATTGGTTAAGAAGGGCGACGAAGTAAAGGTAGGGCAGGTCATCGGAGACACCGATGCCTTTGTAAGTGCACCGATTCATTCCAGCGTTTCCGGTAAGGTCACCGGAATCGAGACCCAGCGTAATGCAATGGGTGGCATGGATACTTTGGTCGTCATCGAGGCGGACAAAGAACAGACGCTGGCAGAGGACATCAAACCACCTGTGATCACCGACATGGAAAGCTTTGTTAAGGCAACCAGAGCCAGTGGTCTCGTGGGACTGGGAGGAGCATCCTTCCCGACCCATATTAAGTTCAATCCTAAGAACAAGGATGAAGTTAAGACATTCATCGTCAACGGAGCAGAGTGCGAGCCGTTCATCACATCCGACCACAGAACCATGCTGGAGGATGCCCAGAACGTGATCGACGGAGCCCTGGAGATCATGAAATGGCTGGAGACCGATATGGGCTACATCGCCATCGAGCAGAACAAGCCGGATGCCATTGCTAACTTTGACAGACTGATCGCAGAGCAGGGGATCAAGAATCTGAAGACGTTCAAGCTTCTGGACAAGTATCCGAAGGGAGCAGAGCGTGTTCTGATCTACGAGATCACCGGTAAAGAGTGTCCTGCAGGCGTACTGCCGGCAGAACTGGGATGCATCGTATCCAACGTTACATCCGTGGCCTTCTTTGGACAGTATCTGAAGGACGGCATTCCACTCATCAAGAAGAGAATGACCGTAGACGGAGACGCTGTCAAGGAGCCGAAGAACATCATCGCACCGCTGGGAACCCAGATCCACGATATCATCGAGTTCTGCGGCGGCTACAAGACACCGGAAGGACCTGAGAAGATCCTGATGGGCGGACCGATGATGGGAAGAGCTATCTTCTCCGATCAGATGCCGATCGTGAAGAACAATAATGCCATTCTGGCTTTCTCTAAGAATCAGGCTTATATTCCGGAAGAGACCGCATGCATCAACTGCGGACGCTGCCACAAGGCATGCCCGTTCAACCTGCTGCCCACCGGTCTTGCAGAAGCATATGAGCGCAGAGACGCACAGAGACTGTCCGACCTTCAGGTCATGCAGTGCATGGAGTGCGGAAGCTGCTCCTTCGTATGCCCGGCAAGAAGACCGCTGGCCTTCATGAATAAGCTTGGAAAAGGAATCGTAAAGGAGGCTGGGATCAAATAATGGATAAGAAGTATTTTGACAATTTGACCGTATCCTCATCACCGCATCTGGTCACACCGCTGGACACCCAGAAGACCATGCTGATGGTGTTGATCGCCATGGTACCGGCTTTCGTGATGAGTATCGTGGTCTTCGGCGTACGGCCGATCATTCTCACTGCAGTCTGCGCAGTGTCCGCTGCATTCTTTGAGTGGGCATTCAACGCACTGCTGAAGAGACCTCAGACAGTCAGCGATCTTTCTGCCTGCGTAACAGGTGTGATCCTGGCTATGAACCTGCCTTCCAACTTCCCGTATTGGATGGCAATCATCGGAACATTCACCGCCATCGTCATCGTTAAGGGACTGTTCGGCGGACTGGGCAAGAACATTGCAAACCCGGCTATCGTCGGACGTATCGTTCTGCTGCTGTCCTTCACCACCCAGATGACCACATGGCCGGTCACCAACATGGACGACACCGACGCCACCACCGGAGCAACTGCACTGGGCATTCTGGCAGAGGTATCCAAGGGCAAGATGGAAATCGGCGAGCTGCCTACCAACTACGAGCTGTTCCTCGGCTTCTGCGGAGGATGCCTGGGTGAGGTAAGTGCCATTGCCATCCTGATCGGCGGACTCTTCCTGATCTGGAAGAAGATCATCTCACCGATCATCCCGTGCGCGTTCATTGCTACAGTATTCGTATTCGCGCTGATCTACTATTCCGTCAAGGGCGGCGACTTCAACGCATTCCAGATGGCTATCTTCCACGTCTGCGCAGGCGGCGTGATGTTCGGAGCATTCTTCTGTGCCACCGACTATGTCACATCACCGATCATGGATCGTGGTAAACTCATCTTCGGTATCGGCTGCGGACTGGTCACCATGATCATCCGTATCTGGGGTTCCTATCCGGAAGGCGTATCCTTCGCCATTCTGTTTATGAACATGCTGACCCCGCTCATCGACAATGCTGTGATCAAGAGCTACTACGGAGGAGGTGCAAAGAAAAATGAAAAGTAATACTTATAAAGAATACATTGCACCGATCGTTGTCCTGGTATGCATCTGCCTGGTCGCTTCCGCACTGCTGGGCGTCGTATACGGCATTTCCAAGCCGATCATCGACGTGAACTCCCAGAAAGCGGCTGACGAGGCAAGAGCAACCGTACTGGCGGACGCTGATGCGTTCACACCGTACGAGGGCGAGCTCGTTGAGAGCGCACCGGGAAGCGTCTATGCAACCGAAGCATACATCGCAAACAATAAGGCCGGCGTTGTCGTCACCGTGCAGTCCAAGTCCTTCGGCGGCGCGCTGACCGAGATGGTTGGAATCAACGCCAATGGTGAGATCACCGGCGTCGTTGTCACCGATCACGCTGACACCCCGGGCCTTGGTACCAAGGACTTCGAGCCGAAGTACCTGGACCAGTACAAAGGCCTGACTGAAATGAAATCCACCAGCGTCAAGGAAGACGGACAGATCCAGTTCATCAGTGGAGCTTCCGTTTCCGGTTCCGCCGTACACTATGGCGTCTACTGCGCGCTGGATCAGTTCGCTAAGATGGGAGGTGTACAGTAATGAATAAAAAGAGTAAACTGGCCATCCTGACCAACGGTTTCATCAAGGAGAACCCGGTACTGGTACTGGTTCTGGGAACCTGCCCGACACTGGCGGTAACCACATCCGTCTTCAACGGCGTCGGAATGGGAATCTCTGCGACTGCGGTACTGATCTGTTCCAACATCGTTATTTCGATCCTGAAGAACATCATTCCGGATAAAGTCAGAATTCCGTGTTACATCGTCGTTATTGCAAGCTTTGTAACCATCGTACAGCTGCTGCTGCAGGCCTTTGTTCCGGCACTGTACTCATCCCTGGGCTTGTTCATCCCACTGATCGTAGTTAACTGCATCATCCTGGGAAGAGCAGAAGCCTTCGCAAACAAGAACTCCGTGATCGACTCCGCACTGGACGGAATCGGCATGGGAATCGGATTTACCGTAGCTCTGTTCTTCATGGGAGCCATGAGAGAACTGCTGGGCGCTGGCACCCTGTTTGCCGGAACCCCGATCGAGATGCACATCCTGGACAACTTCATCCCGGGCATGGGTATCTTCAACCTGGCACCGGGCGGATTCTTCGCCTATGCCGTAATCATGGCAGCCGTTGCGTTCCTGACAAGAGACAAGAGCAAGATCAAGAAAGACTTTGGAACCGGCGCTGTAGTACAGCCGCCTGCTCCGGAGAAGACTGAGGAAGGAGGAGCAGCATGATCACCAATATGTTTGTCATCGTACTGAGCATGGTATTGGTAAACAACTACCCGCTGGCTCAGTTCCTCGGAATCTGTCCGTTCCTGGGCGTATCCAAAGACCTGGATTCTGCTAAGGGTATGGGAATTGCCGTAACCTTCGTTATGGTACTGGCTACTGCAGCCACATGGCCCATCATGCAGGTCCTGAACAAGTTTGAGATCGCATACCTGCAGACCATCGTATTCATCCTGGTCATCGCATCTCTGGTACAGCTGGTTGAGATGTTCATGAAGAAGAGCATGCCCGCACTGTATAAGTCCCTGGGTATCTTCCTTCCGCTGATCACCACCAACTGCGCAGTACTGGGTGTATGTATCACAAACATCGACAACAACTATAACTACATTGAGGCACTGGTCAACTCCTTCGGAGCTGGTATCGGATTCCTGGTCGCTATGATCATCTTTGCCGGTATCCGCAGCAAGCTGGTAGACCAGAGCAAGATGCCGAAGTCCTTCCAGGGCGTTCCTATCGCACTGATCACAGCTGCGATCCTGTCCCTGAGCTTCATGGGCTTCCAGGGTCTGGTATAAGGAAGGAGGCGAGCTAGTTATGATGAATTTGATTCCGATTGCTGTAGCAGTTGTAGTTGCAGTCGGCATAGTAGCAGCTTGTATCCTGAGCTATGCTTCCAAGGTATTCTTTGTGCCTGTAGATGAACTGTTCACCAAGATCCGTCCGGAACTGCCGGGCGCCAACTGCGGCGGATGCGGCTATGCAGGATGTGACGACTACGCCAACGCACTGGTGGAGGACCACAGCCTGAGCACAGCCAAGTGCCCTGTAGGAGGCCCGGATCTGGCAGCCAAACTGGCTGAGATCATGGGAGTCTCTGCAGAAGTAGGTGAGAAGAACGTCGCCGTGGTTCAGTGTAATGGAACCAGGGATGCCGTCAAGTCCCTCCTGCAGTACAAAGACATCGCGACCTGTAAGGCCGCAAAGAGCCTGTTCGGCGGAATGAACGCATGCCCCTACGGATGTATGGGACTGGGCGACTGCGAAGCTGCCTGCGATTTCGACGCCATCCAGGTCGTAAATGGTGTGGCTACCGTTAACCGTGACGCCTGCGTATCCTGCGGCGCCTGCGCTACGGCATGCCCGAACCACCTGATCCGTATTTCCCCGGCCAAGAACCTGGTCATCGTTCAGTGCAGCAACACTGATAAGGGCGGCGTAGCACGCAAGGCTTGCTCCAACGCCTGCATCGGCTGCATGAAGTGCACCAAGGTCTGCAAATTCGAGGCCATCACTGTTGAGAACAATCTGGCATCCATCGATCCGACTAAGTGCAAGAACTGCGGACTGTGCCAGAAGGAGTGCCCGACCGGCGCTATCATCAACCTGAGACCGAAGAAGAAGGCCGCTCCGAAGAAGAGCCCGGAAGAAATCGAAGCTCTGAAGAAGGCTGCTGCTGAGAAGAAGGCAGCTGCTGCCAAGGCTAAGGCTGAGGAAGAAGCTCCTGCAAAGGAAGAAGCTCCGAAGGCTGAGGCTCCTGCAAAGGAAGAGGCTCCGAAGGCTGAGGCTCCTGCAAAGGAAGAGGCTCCGAAGGCTGAGGCTCCCGCTAAGGAAGAGGCCGTCGAGGAAGCTCCCACCGCAGCTGAGACTGAGGCAAAAGCCGAAGAGCTGAAGAAGGGTGCAGAAGAGATCAAGGAAAAGATCGACAAGATCGCAGCAGAAGAACCTGCTGAGAAATAAGAATGATTTCTAAATAGTAACCTTACATAAGGACTGTTGCAGATCATTGCAGCAGTCCTTTCCTTTTGTCAGCGTTTCCTCAAAGGAAAAGAATGTACGAAAAAGTCAATAAATACGACCTTGCGGTCAGGACACTACGCAGGTACAATAAATGTAGATGAAGTCTACTATAATGACCGGAGGTTGCAGTATGGCATTCGAACTGAAACAAGAAGTATATGATGCCCTGATCGAGACCTGTGTGGAGACGCTGAAGAAGCGCTCGGTCTCCCGGGTGGATGAGATGATCAATAAACTGATGGACGTGGACGGCGTGATCATTCATTGCCCTTACCATCATTTTATCGTGCCGGCCTGTCTTTTGACCATGGCGGCCATGGAGAAATACAAGAAAGAAGAGACTTTGCGGGAGTGGCTGGAGCTGGCAGAAGCCCGGGCCAAGGATGTCCCCGGCGGCGTCTGCGGCAACATGGGAAACTGCGGATCCTCCGTGGGAGCCGGCATCTTCCTCTCTGTCTATACCAACGCATCCCCGCTGTCGGTGGAAAACTGGAAGTGGGCCAACGAGCTCACGGGCCACTGCCTGATCCGGATCTCCTCCTACGGCGGTCCCCGCTGCTGCAAGCGGACCTGCTACCTGGCTTTGATGGAGGCAGTGCCCTTTATCAATGAGAAGCTGAGGCTGAACCTGCGTTTCAACGAGTCCGTGATCTGCAAGTATTCCGACCAGAACGCGGAATGCCTCAAGGAGAACTGCCCCTTCTACGAGCGGAATCCCAGAAACTGCGATCCGGGACTTGCCATCGTAGTCCCCGGGGAGAAGCTTCCTAAGAAGGACCCGAAGAAGGATCCCAACTGCGCCTGCCAGACCGATCCTGTAGAGATCGAAGGCAGCGACTGCTACATCTCCTGGCTGGCGGAGACCGGAGAGAAAGTCAGGCGGGATCAGGTGATCTGCGAGGCCGAGGTGGACAAGCGGACCATCGAATTTACCGCTGAGACCGACGGCATCCTGACCCACTGCATCGAGAACGGAGACCGTTTCCGGCCCGGCACGGTGCTGGGTTACATCCGCGCCCCGAAATAGCACAGAAACTGCGGCTGGTGTTTGCAACACCAGCCGTTTTGTTATACAATGGAAAGACAAAGGAGGTAACAACCATGGATGCAAGATTACAGAAGATCATAGATGAAAGCAATAACATCGTATTCTTTGGCGGCGCCGGCGTCTCCACCGAGAGCGGCATTCCGGACTTCCGCTCTGAGAGCGGCCTGTACCACGCCCAGGAGGTCTACGGCTACAGCCCGGAGACCATGCTGTCCCACAGCTTCTATGTGCGGCAGACCAAGATGTTTTTCAAGTACTATAAGGAGAACCTCATCCACCAGGAGGCCCAGCCGAACAAAGCCCACCTGGCCCTGGCTGCTCTGGAGCAGGCGGGTAAGCTGAAGGCGGTGGTCACCCAGAACATCGACGGGCTGCACCAGAAGGCCGGAAGCAAGCAGGTCTACGAGCTTCACGGATCCGTGCTGCGCAACTACTGCCAGCGCTGCGGCAAGTTCTACGACCTGGACTACATCATGGATGAGAGCAATTGTGAGGAGGGGATCCCCAAGTGCAGCTGCGGCGGCACCATCAAGCCCGACGTGGTACTCTACGAGGAATCCCTGGACGACGCCTGCATCGAAGGCGCCGTGGAAGCCATCTCCAGAGCGGATACACTGATCATTGGCGGAACCTCGCTGGTGGTATATCCTGCGGCAGGACTGATCCATTACTTCCACGGGAAGAACCTGGTCCTCATCAACAAAGACAAGACGCAGTATGACAGCAAAGCCGACCTGGTGATCAACGACTCCATCGGCAAGGTAATGGAGATGACAGAATGAATATATTAGTAGTAAATGATGACGGGATCCGCTCCGTCGGGCTGAGAGCATTGGTGGATGCTTTGAACCAGGTGGGTGACGTGTACGTCTGCGCGCCGGAAAACCAGCGCAGCGGATTCAGTCAGGCCATCACCATAGGAAGAGGGCTTCGGGTCTTCCCTGTGGAATATCCCGGTGCCAAAGGCGCCTACATCACCTCAGGAACTCCCGCAGACTGCACCAAAGCCGGACTGCAGTTCTTTGCGAAAGACGGCGTGAAAATGGACATCGTCTACTCCGGGATCAACCTGGGGAGCAACCTTGGGATGGACACCCTGTATTCCGGCACCGTCGGCGCGGCCATAGAGGCTGCCATGGACGGCATCCATGCCGTGGCCGTTTCAGCAGACAGCCACGAGGCCACGCATTTCGAAACAGCCTGCCAGCTGGCAGTGGATGTGATCCCCTACGTGATGGAGAAGATCACGGCCAATACGATTTTGAATATCAACGTGCCCGACCTTCCGCCGGAAGAGATCAAAGGACTGCGATATACCAGACTGGGAGCCCGGTTTTACGACGATTCCTACGTGCTTCAGGAGAACGGAGCCTATCGTCTCACCGGAGAGCCGGACAAGATCGAGGAGGAGCACCCGGATTCCGACGTCCGGGCGTCCATGGACGGCTACGCCACCATCACGCCGCTGCAGTTTGACTACACACAATTTGAGAAAATCAAAGAAGTCTCCGACTGGGGACTGACAATAAGGAAGTAAAAATGAGCATACTAAAACACAGCCTGGAAGAAGTGACTCCGGCAGATGAGAAGATCCTGCAGGAGTACTTTCATGGATACGACTATCAGGGTGCCGGCTACACCTTCCTGGCCAACTATATCTGGCGAGACAGCTACTGCCTCAGCTGGGAGAGAATCAGCGACTACCTGGTGCTGGCGGGAACCGACTGCATGACCGGGACGCCCAAGTCCATCATTGCTATGCCCCTGACCCGGGACGGTTCCTACGACCCGGAGAAGGTGCGCAAGGTGATCCTGGAGACCCGGCGCCGGTTCGAGGAGCAGGGAGCAGCCTTCCGCATCGTCCAGATCCCCGGCCACATGGTGCCGGTATTAGAAGAAGCCTTCCCGGAAGGCTTTGTGCTGGAACGGGACCGGGACTATGACGAGTACGTCTACGAGCGGGAGAAGCTGACCTACCTCAGCGGCCGCGCCCTCCACAAGAAAAAGAATCACCTGAACTATTTCTACAAGAACTATCGCTACGAGACCCGCCCCCTGCAGCGGGAGGACCTGAAGGAGGTCCTGGACTTGTCCGACGAGATCCTGGCGGCCCGGAGCTACACCGAGGACGAGGAACAAAGCCTCACCATCGAGAAGGCGGCGATCTGGGAGATGATGGAGCACCTGGGGGATCCCGATGTCTACTCCGTGGGCATCTACATCAAAGGCAAGCTGGAGGCCTTCGCCATCGGCGAGCGCCTGAACAAAGACACGGCGGTGGAGCATTTTGAGAAGGCCAACGACCATATACGGGGGCTGTATCAGGCCGTCTGCAGTGAATTCTGCAAGATCCTCCCGGAGGACATCGTATATGTAAACCGGGAAGAAGACATGGGCCTGGAGAATCTGCGGCAGGCCAAAGAGGCCCTGCGGCCCCATCATATGGTGGAGAAATATAATGCTTGCTTTTTCGGAGAGAGTAGTGTATAATATATGTGTATGATAATTTTTTAACAATGTTAAATGTTTGACAATATGCCGTAATGGCGTTTTTATCAAGGAGGTACACGTAAAATGAAAGATGTAGTAATCGTCGGTGCTGCTAGAACAGCGATCGGAACCTTTGGCGGATCCCTGAAGGACGTACCGGCACGCAAGCTGGGTGCCATCGTTATCAAGGAAGCTCTGAACAGAGCTGGTGTCAAGCCTGAGGACGTAGATGAAGTCATCATGGGTGATGTTCTGCAGGGCGGACTGGGACAGAATGTTGCAAGACAGATGTCTCTGGACGCAGGTCTGCCTGTAGAAGTACCGGCAATGACTATCAATAAAGTTTGCGGTTCCGGTCTGAGAGCAGTTGAGCTGGCAGCACAGATCATCAAGGCTGGAGATGCTGATATTATCGTAGCAGGTGGTGCTGAGAACATGTCCGCTACCGCTTATGCCCTGCCGAAGGCAAGATGGGGACAGAGAATGTTCGACGGAAAGATGGTCGACATGATGGTAAATGACGGACTGTGGGACGCATTCAATAACTATCACATGGGAATCACTGCTGAGAACGTTGCTGAGCAGTGGGGCCTGACCAGAGAGCAGCTGGATGAGTTTGCTCTGGCTTCTCAGCAGAAGGCAGAAGCAGCCATCAAGGGCGGCAAATTCAAGGATGAGATCGTACCGGTTGAGATCCCGCAGAGAAAGGGCGATCCGATCGTATTCGATACCGATGAGCATCCTAAGTTTGGATCCACTCTGGAGAAGATGGGCAAGCTGAAGCCGGCATTCAAGAAGGACGGCGGAGTTGTTACCGCAGCTAACGCTTCCGGAATCAACGATTCTGGTGCTGCTGTTGTCGTAATGAGCGCTGACAAGGCTGCTGAGCTGGGTCTGAAGCCGCTGGTTAAGATCGTAAGCTACGCAACCGGTGGTGTTGATCCGAGCATCATGGGAGTTGGACCTGTTCCGGCAACCAGAAAGGCTCTGGAGAAGGCTGGCCTGACCATCGCTGATATGGACCTGTACGAAGCAAACGAAGCATTTGCAGCACAGTCCCTGGCAGTTGGTAAGGAACTGGGATTCGATACTGAGAAGCTGAATGTAAACGGTGGTGCCATTGCTCTGGGTCACCCAATCGGAGCATCCGGCTGCAGAATCCTGATCACCCTGATTTACGAGATGCTGAGAAGAGACGACGCCAAGAAGGGTCTGGCTACCCTGTGCATCGGCGGCGGAATGGGAACAGCTGTCATCGTAGAGAAGTGCTAGTTTCTGCAAGCTGACAGACGCGTCCGCCAGCCGGCAAGCATTAACTAGCTGGCAAAGCATACGCCAGTTGGTAAAGCATTCGCCAAGCGGCAAGCATACGCCAGTTGGTAAAACAATAAGGCGCCGACGCGAGACTGTTACTTGAACAAGATCACGACATAGGAAGAAGAACCCCGGAGGGAACTCCGGGGTTTTTTGA
>CAMOGZ010000034.1 GCA_946614405.1 uncultured Eubacterium sp.
TACTTCTTTAGAAGTACTTTGTCAATGACGCCAAAACAGTTGCACCGCGGAGATCGCTGCGATACAATGACACTATAATAAGGAGGTAATCACCATGACACTGGGAAAAGATAAGATACAATTTCTGCACACGCCCACTCCCCTGACCCGGCTGGACCGGATCAGCGAGGACCTGGGGATCGACCTGTGGCTGAAGCGGGACGACCTCACGGACTTTGGCACCGGCGGAAACAAGCTCCGCAAGCTGGAGTATTTCATCAAAGACGCTCTGGATCAGGGCGCAACCATGCTGCTGACCGTGGGCGGCGCCCAGACCAATCACGGCCGCCTCACCGCCGCCGTGGCTGCCAAGTTCGGGCTGAAATCCGCCATCGTGGCGGTGGACCCCTACCCCGGCGAGATCTCTGCCAACCTTCTGCTGGACGGCATCATGGACTGCCATGTCTATCTGGTGAAGGATGAGGGAGACTCTCCGCTGGATACCGCTGTGGCCCGCGTCACCGCTGAGTGGGAGGCCAAAGGCGAGAAGGTCTACTACATTCCCATGGGCGGCTCCAACGAGCTGGGAGCCCTGGGCTATTACGACTGCGCCGTGGAACTCGCAAAGCAGTGCCAGGAGATGGGGCTTTCCGATCCCCATGTGATCTCCACCGTGGGCAGTATGGGGACCTACATCGGTCTTGCCACCGCCATCGCAAATGAAAACCTGCCCCTGCGCCTCACCGGCATCGGCATCCTGCCCTACCGCGACATCCGCAGGAGCGCAGCCAAATACTATGAAAGGGTAAAGACAGCCTACTCCCTTACCGCAGAGCTTGGGCCGGAAGACTTTGATGCCACGTCAGATTACGACTACGGCGCATACAATAATCCGGTAGAAGACGTCAGGGATTCCATTTATTACATGGGCCGGATGGAAGGCATCATCCTGGATCCCTGCTACACCGGCAAGACCTTTAACGCCATCCGGAAGATGGTGGCAGAGGGCCGGATCCCTCAGGGCGAGACCGTCATCATGCTCCACACCGGCGGCATCCCCGGCATCTACACCAAACACCATCGCATCGAGATGGAGAAAGAACTGATGGATCACATCCACATCATCTGATCGCATAGTAAAACGCCCCTCGAAGGAGGGGCGTCAGTTATTTCATATTGAATTAGCACCAGCAGAATGGATTGGGCAGGCAGAAGCACAGCGGCAGGGCCATGCAAAGGTCTGCATCGGAATTCCGATTCTGGTTGTAGCCATACTGATCCGAACGCTGCCGGAACAGCTGACCCGCACCGGAGTTTGCCATCTGCTGATAGATCTCCCGGTACTGCTGGTTGCCGGGATCCATACTGATGGCCTGATTCACGTTGGCCAGGGCGTCCTGGATATATCCCTTCTTGTAGGACAAAACGCCGCTGAGGAAGAACCATTCTGCATCGTGGTTCCGGCTGTTGATCAGCATCTGCTCGGCAGAATACAGGTCGTTGGCATCCAGTGCCATGCGGATCTGATTATAGTCTGTAGCGGATCCGGAGTTTCCGGAATAGCCACTGTTGTAGCTACTGTTATAGCTGCTCTGATATCCTCCGGATGTCCCGCCGCCGTAGTGGCTGGAGCCGGGTCCATAGGTGGTGGATCCGCCGGAGTAACTGCTTCCGGAGTTTCTGGTGAGCATGTCGTATGCCTCGTTGATCTCCTGCAGTTTCTCCTGGGCAAGGTCCGCCAGAGGGTTCCCCTGGTACTTGTCCGGGTGGTATTTCTTCACCAGTTCGTGGTATGCCGCCTTGATCTCCGCCTCGGAAGCTCCCTTAGAAAGGCCTAATACCGCATATGGATCGTTTATCATCGTCTCTCTCCTTTCCCTTCAGCACATCGTCGGTGATCCGGCGAAGGCCCAGGAAAATAACATTGTCCAGTATGTCTTTGTTCTTGCGGAACTCAAGAAGGTCGTAGGCTTTCGCCATTTCCCCAAGGTAATGGTACAGCGCAGGCTCTGCCATCTCCACTGCCTTCTCCCGGCTCTGGATCCCCAGATCCACGATGGGATTGAAGCGGAACTCCCGCATGTCGTCCTCGAAGTCATCCATGATATCCAGGAGGTACAGCCACTTCCCCAGGTTATCCGCGAAGGTGTACACCGTGCGGAGCTGCTCGGAGGGAATGTTGTATCCCGTGAACACCGCCGCCATCACCTTGCCGAAGCACTCGGACATCTCCTTGACGTTGGACTTGCCCTGGACCTCCTGCGCATAGAGCTGCTGCAGGTTGGTGTGGATGATGTCCGCCACCTCCGGATGGAGCTTGCGCGCCTTCTGGTACTTCTTCTCCAGGCGGAGGAGCTTGGCCTCCCAGGATGCCTTCTCATTGTCCCTGACGTCATCCATGAAATTCTCATAGCCCAGGATGATCATCATGTCGGAAGCATACTTGATGGCCTGCTCGTAGGCTTCCACCGGCTTCCTGGCGATGGGATGCATGATGCAGTGCTTGTACTCCAGGTGATCGTCTCCTCCGGTCAGGGCGCCCAGGAACATGGCAAGGAAGGCCATGTCATTACTGAGCCACAGGCGCGCGATCTGTCCGTAGTTCTCTCCGATCTCCTTACAAAGCCCACAGTAATATCCATTATATAATTCAAATTCCCGGACCCTAAGCTCCGGTTTCTCTGGTAAAATGTAACCTAACATATATCACACCTCATTATCACAATACATTAGATGATAACCCATAAATGTAAAGATTTCAAGACTTCTGTGTGATAAATGTCGGAATTCCGCTATTCGAATTGGTTGACATAATACTTATTACTTGTTACAATTGTGATATCAGTAAAATAGGGAAGCATGGGCGTTTGCGCCCGAATGGAGTCATTATGATTAGCAGAAAAAGAATACTGATTATCGCAGGTCTTCTGTTGGCTGCGCTGTTTTTGTGCACCCAGACCTGCTTTGCCGCCAAGACTTCCACCATCAACGGAGTCAAGTACACCCACCCCAGCAAATACCAGTCCGCGGACTATAAGGTGCTGCTTGGCGTGGATGTCTCCTACTGGCAGTACGACATCGACTGGGATAAAGTAAAGAAGGACGGCGTGGACTTTGCCATCATCCGCATCGGCTACACCGGAAGTGACTCTTTCAATCAGTACCTGGACAGCTATGCCCTGAAGAACATCAAGAACGCATACGCTGCCGGTGTGAATGTGGGGATCTACTTCTGGTCCGAGGCCTGCACCGAGAATGAGGCCAAGGCAGAAGCCAACTGGGTCATCCGTCAGCTGAAGTCCTACAAGAGCAAGATCACCCTGCCCGTGGCCATGGACTATGAGTTCGCCTCGGGACACCGGTCCACCAAGAAGTTCAACAGCATGACCAAGACCAAAGCCCGCAAGCAGTTCACCAAGAACGCCAAGGCTTTCATGGATCAGATCGCTTCCGCCGGATACACCCCCATGTTCTATTCCTATCGGAGCCTGGTGGATGAGACCTTCAACTCCAGCGGCTACAAAATCAATATGGCCAGCATCCTCAGCAAGTACAAGTTCTGGCTGGCCCAGTACAGCACCGACAATTCCTATTACGGCAAGTTCGAGATCTGGCAGCACACCAGTTCCGGAACCGTCAAGGGAATCAGCGGACGCTGCGACCGGGACTTCTGGTATTACAATGAGAATAACGAGACCACCGAGTCCGGCACCACTTCCATGAAGGACTGCAAAGTCAATCTGAAGTATGCCCAGATGAAGTACACCAAGAAACGGCTGGAACCCACCGTCACCGTCACCAAAGGCAAGAAGACCCTGACGAAAGGCACGGATTATCAGGTGCTCTACTTCAATAATGTGAAGAAAGGCACCGCCTACGCCATGGTCCGGGGAATCGGCAAATATTCCAATGCCGTACTGAAGCCCTTCACCATCGGCAAGGTGAATAAACTGGATCCTTCCGAGGTGGCCAAGAATGCCGTCACCCCCACCAGTCTCACCCGCCCTGCAGTCCTGAAGTTCAAAGCGACCTGGACACCGGTGACAGACGCCGACGGATACCAGATCCGCTACGCAGACAATAAGGCCTTCAAGAATTCCAAGACGGCGCTCTCTTCCAAGGGCACCTATTCATCCAAAACCGTGGCCAGCAAGATCAACGCCACCAAGCTCTACGTGAAGATGCGCTGCTTCGCCCTGCGGGACGGCAAACGAGTCTACGGAAAATACGGCGCCGTAAAGACCGTGAAGATCGTCAACACGCCCCCCGCTCCGGAGAACGCCAAAGTAAAGAAGACCAAGAAATACAAGTTCAAGCTGACCTGGACGCCGGTACCCACCGTCTCCGGCTATGAGATCCAGTACGCCGACAACAAGAAAATGAAGAAGAAAAAGGCCGTCCTCATCGAGGACGCCACCCTCTCCCGCAAAACCATCAAGAGCGAGCTGAAGGTGGACACCGTCTACACCCGCATCCGCGCCTACATCATCGTAGATGGCAAGAAACACTTCGGTGCCTGGAGCACCAAACTGTCCGTGAAGATCAAGTAGCGGCCGGTAACGGATGAAATGACTAAAGACAACAGAAAAACCCCGGAGACTGTCTGAGCCGTAAGGCGAGTTTCTCCGGGGTTCTGTTGTCTTTTAGCTTACTCCGACTTGAATATCTTCCAGTATTTACTGAACAGGTCGTCTCCTTCGGGGCCCACATCCCGCAGGGATTCGCAGCGGGACAGGACTTCTTCATCTGGGAAGAGGTACGGATTGTTCCGGTCTTCCGGCTCCATCATTTCGCGAGCGGCTTTGTTGGGCGTACTGTAGGTCAGGTACTCGTAGTTGATGAAGGCGATGTCGGGACGGCACATGAAATCGATCCACTTCTCCGCGTTTTCTTTGTGGAAGGCGTTGGACGGGATCACCCAGCAGTCCTGGAAGATCTCGGTACCCTCCTTGGGGATACAGAAGTCCAGGTCGGGGTTCAGCTCCTGGCTGTACAGGAGCTCGCCGTTCCAGACCACGCCAAGGTCTGCGGAGTTTCCGATGAGCAGGTCTCTGGCGGAATCGTTGGCGTATTTATATACCAATGGTTTCTGGGCGATCAGGTGCTTGGAGGCTTCGTCCAGTTCGGTTTCCTTGATGGAGTTCAGGGAATAGCCCAGAGATTTCAGGCTGGCGCCCATGGTATCCCGAAGACTGTCCTGCATCAGCATCTTACCCTTGTAGTCTTTGTTCCACATGTCTGCCCAGGAGGTGATGGCACCCTCGCCGAGCTTCTTCTTATTATACATGATCCCCATGATGCCGATCTGGTACGGGACAGAGTACTTGTTCCCGGGGTCATAGCTGGCATCGGCGATCTTCAGATAGGCCGGATCGATGTTCTTGTAATTCTCCATTGATGCGGTGTCGATCTCCTGCAGGAGGCCTTCCCCGACCATACGCTCGATCATATAGTCCGAGGGACAGAGCACATCGTAGACCCCTGCGCGGTTCTTGATGACAGGATACATCTCCTCCACGGTATCGAAGGTGTCAAGGATCACATCCAGCCCGGTTTCTTCTTCAAACATATCCACCACTACGGGATCCATGTAATCACCGTAGCAGAACACTCTTACCTGATTCGGCTTGCCGCCTCCGCAGCCGGTGAGCAGCGCAGGTGACGCCAGCACCAGCGCCAGAAGCAGAGGAAGCAGAAGCATTCTCTTACCCTTGTGCAACTTCATAGAAAAACTCCTCCTCCTCAACTTTACGGTCCGATGCGAAATTCACCACGGAAAGGATCACCAGAACCACGATGAAGATCACCGTGGAAAGAGCGAACAAAGTCGGCCGGATGCCCACCTTCACCTGACTGTAGATCAGGGTGGAGATGGTGTTGATCCCGGCGCCGCGAGTGAAGTGGGTCACCACGAAGTCATCCACGGACATAGTGAATGCCAGCAGGAACCCGGATACGATGCCGGGACGGATGTCCGGCAGCACTACTTTGCGGAAGGCATAGCCCGGGGATGCCCCCAGGTCCAGCGCCGCCTCGTAGGTGCTCATTCCAAGCTGCTTGAACTTAGGCATCACCGACAGGATCACATAAGGAATGCTGAAAGTGATGTGAGCCAGAAGCACGGTTCCCCAGTTCAGGTAGAAACCGAAGGCGATGAAGGACAGCATCAGGGAAATACCCGTGACAATGTCCGCATTCAGCAGCGGAATATTATTGAAGCCCATGATGACCGTCTGGCTCCGGCGGCTCATGGCGATGATGCCCATGCAGGCCATGGTTCCAATGATGGTGGCGATGATGGAACTCACGATGGCGATGGAGAAGGTGTTCCAGATGGCCGAGAGCATCTGCTCGTCGCGGAACATCTCCTTATACCACTTCAGTGAGAAGCCCGCCCACTTGAACATGGACTTGCTCTCGTTGAAGGAGAAAACCATCAGCGTCACAATGGGCAGATAGAGGAACAACATGATGATGACCAGGTAAATTGATTTGACTGCTTTCATATGAATGTCCCCTCCCCAGACTTATCCAGACGGTTCAGCACCGTCATACTGATGACGATAAAGATCATCATGACCAGGGACAGCCCAGAGCCAAGGTTCCAGTTGGCGCTGGTGGTGAATTCCTGTTCGATGATATTGCCGATGAGGTAGATCTTGCCTCCGCCCAGGATGTTGGAAATGACGAAGGTGGTGAGCGATGGCACAAAGACCATCGTAATGCCGCTGGCGATCCCGGGGATACTCAGCGGAAGGATGATCTTCTGCAGCACCGTCCGCTTGTCGGCGCCCAGGTCGTATGCCGCTTCAATAACGTTGTCATCGATCTTCACCAGTGCATTGTAGATGGGCAGAACCATAAAGGGCAGAAAGTCATAGACCATACCCAGTACCACTGCGGCCGGCGTATTGATGATGTGGATCATGGGAATGTGGATCGCCGAGAGCATTGTCTCGAAGATGCCGCCCTTCTCCAGGATCACCTGCCAGGCCATGGTGCGCAGCAGAAAGTTCATCCACATGGGCAGGATGAAGATGAACACGATAAATCCCTTTCGCCCCAGACTGCTGTCCTTCAGGATCATAGCAAGGGGAAAGGCGATGATCAGGCAGATCACTGTGCTGACGAATGCCAGGAGCAGGGAAAGTCCCAGCGCCTGGGCATGCACCGGCTCGAAGATCGCCAGTATGTTTTTCAGTGTGAAAGCCCCGGTCCGGTCAGTGAATCCGTAATACAGGATCATCAACAGCGGGAAGACGGTTCCCACCAGGACCCAGAACAGGAACGGGGTGGCGTAAACTCGTTTATACATCCGTTTCGATGGCCTCCTCTTCCTTGCTCTTCGGCTTATGCATGATCTGAATGTTCTCCGGGAGCACATCCAGGCTGACTTTGGTCCCAACGGGGAAGCTGACGGTATTCTGGACCAGCCATTCGTATCCGCCGGCCAGGATCTCCATCTCGTAATGGACTCCGATGAACACGTTATGGATGACTTCTCCATCCAGTTTGCCCTGTCCCGGTTTTCCGATGATCAGATCCTCCGGGCGGATCACTACGTCCACCGGGCGGTTCCGTCCGAATCCCTCGTCGATGCAGGGGAATACGGTGTCGCAGATCCGGACATTGTAATCCTCTACCATGGTTCCGTCTATGATATTGCTGTCACCGATGAAGTCTGCCACAAAGGCATTCTCAGGCTCGTTATAGATTTCCTCCGGAGTTCCCATCTGCTGTATATAGCCGCCGTTCATGACTACCACCTTGTCGCTCATGGTCAGGGCTTCCTCCTGGTCATGGGTAACGTAGATAAAGGTGATGCCCAGCTCGTTCTTCAGACGGATCAGCTCATAGTGCATCTCCTGGCGCAGTTTCAGATCCAGTGCGCCCAGGGGCTCATCCAGAAGCAGGACCTTCGGCTCGTTGACGATGGCTCTGGCCATGGCAACACGCTGCTGCTGTCCACCGGAGAGTGACTCGATCCGGCGCCGTTCAAAGCCGTCCAGGTTCACCATCTTCAGTCCATATTTCACCTTCTCACGGATCTGGGAATCACTCATTCCCTTGATCCTAAGACCAAAGGCGACATTGTCCCCTACGTTCATGTGAGGAAAGAGCGCATACTTCTGGAATACAGTGTTGATATGCCTCTTGTTGGGCGGAACATCGGTGATGTCCTTCCCCTCGAAGAACACGCGGCCGCTGTCCGGCCTCTCAAAGCCGCCTACGATCCGCAGTGTGGTGGTCTTACCACAGCCGGAAGGACCCAGAAGGGTGATAAATTCATTCTCGTTCACCGTCAGGCTGAAATCATCCAGCACCACATTATCGTCAAAGGCCTTGGTGATGTTTTTCAATTCGATCAAAGACTGTTTCATTCTGTTCTCCATACTCTGTTAAAAACTAGGGGGCGTACTGACCCAGATCAATTTGGCTCCCTTGCGGGATGTGAGATAATGCCGTTTCTCCGGCACATAATAGAAGGATTCTCCGGCTTTGGCCGTGTAGCTCTTGCCACCGATATGGACGGTCACTTCACCGGATATCACATACCCGAACTCTTCTCCTTCATGGGGCATGTCCTGATAAGTGGATCCGCCGGGTTCCAGCGTAAGACGAACAGGCTCCATCATGTTCTTCTGCGCATTGGGAACGATCCACTCGATCTTATTGGCCAGCTTGGGATCCACCTTCTCGAAGTAGTCGTCGAAACCGAAGACCACAGGCTCTTCCTTCTCTTCATGAAAGAATTCTGAAAGGGATGCTCCCAAGCAGATCAAAATATCCTCCAGTGTGGCGATGGAAGGTGATGTAAGGTCCCTCTCCAGCTGAGAAATGAACCCTTTCGACAGTTCTGCCCGGTCCGCGAGTTCCTCCTGTGTCAGTCCTTTTGCAATTCTGAGTTCTTTGATTCTGTGTCCTATCTCCATAATGTCCTCTAAACTTTCTGTTTAGTATTTCTAAACAGGATTGTGTCAAATATTTTATCAGAAATAGACTATCTGGTCAACTAGTCTAACTGAAAAAACAAAAAAAGACCTATCGCTATGGTCCCAGGTAAAAAGTTAATAAATTAACAAAAAATCTGCTGCAAGTATTGTACTGTATTAGTAAGTTTGTTATACTATTAACAAAGAATTCAAACTGGAAAGAGGATGATCATAAATGGATGTAAACAAAGAGATCAACTGGATCACTGAGGCCATCGAGTCCTATGCCGAGACCTCGATCCGCAGGGGGGAATACTGGCGGGCTCCCTACACTCCGGAGGACAAGGCTGCAGCGGAATTACTCCAGAAATGGATGGAAGAGCGCGGAATGACGACCTATTTTGACAGCGTCGGCAATCTCTTCGGCCGTATTGAGGGAAAAGAACCTGGTGTAATCATGACCGGATCCCACAGAGACACCGTTCGTCATGGAGGCAAATACAGCGGTGCACTGGGAATGCTGTGCTCCATCGAGGCCGTTGGGGCTTTGTACGAGGAGCTGGGACAGCCCCAGAAGACCGTGGAAGTCGTGGCCACCGTGGAAGAGGAAGGCTTCCGCTTTTTCTCAAGCTTTATTGGCAGCCGTGCTATCATCGGCAAGCTGACAGAGGATGACCTGAAGGAGACCGACGATAACGGGATGACCCTGGAAGAGGCCATCACGGAAGCAGGATACTATCACGGCGAGCTTCCGAAAGCCCGGACAGACATCGAGCATTTCCTGGAGCTGGATACCGAACAGGGCGCCATCATGGAGCGCTCCGGCAAGAATGTGGGACTGGTGCAGTCCATCGTAGGACTGAAGATCGGCAAGATCACCATCCGCGGGGAACGCGGCCATGCGGGAACCTACCCCATGAGCATGCGTGCCGATGCCGTACCTCTGGCTGCCAAGGTGATCGTAGACCTGACCCGCTGGGCCAGAAACCGGAATGATCGTGTGGCATGTACATTCGGAAACGTAGAGGTATCACCGGGCAAGACCAATATCATCGCTGACGAGGTGGTGATCACCTTTGACATCCGCTCCACCAATGAGTCTTTGATCAATGAGGCGGAGTCCATGCTGAAGGAGTTCCAGAGAGGACTGGGACGAGGTCTGTCACTGGAATATGAGGTGGCCGCCTACGATAAACCGGCGGACATGGATATGGACGGTGTCTTCGCCATGCGCGACATCGCCGCCGAAGAAGGGATGAAGTACATGCGGATCAACAGCGGAGCCGCTCATGACTCCCAGATCATCGCCCAGATCGCTCCATCCAATATGATCTTCGTGCCCAGCCATGACGGGATCGCCCTGACACCCATGGAGTATACTTCTCCGGAAAGCACCGTGGAGGGCTACACGCTTCTGAAGAAATATTTGCAGAAGCTGGCATGGTAATAT
>CAMOGZ010000035.1 GCA_946614405.1 uncultured Eubacterium sp.
TTGGCGGTCTTCTTCACCAGGTCCTGGTCTTTCTCGTCCATATCCCGGTGCATGCGCCGTTCCCGGACGGAGTCGATCCGCAGCCGGATCATCGCCTTATCTTCCCCGGGTATGGGATCGCAGTCGCAGGTCACATCCACAGTGAACCGGGGCTGAAGGCCCTGATCCAGTTCCTCTGACAGCGGCTGTTCCTGATAGAGGCAGAAGCTTCTGCCCTCTGCCCAGAGCCGCCCTGCGGTGCTTTCCACCGCCAGGCTCTCCTGGTCACATCCGATGAACCGCCGGCCCATCCGCGCCGCCACCACGGGCAGCGTTCCCGAGCCGCAGAAGAAATCTGCGCACAGGTCACCGGGATCCGTGCAGCATTCCACGATCCGGGACAGGAGCTGTTCCGGCTTCTGAGTGGCGTAGCCCGTCCGCTCCGCAGAGGTCCGGCCCACCATGTCGATCTGCCACACGTCCTTCATGTTCACCAGGGTGTACCAGCCCAGCTCATCCTCGTATTCCTTGACTCCCTTGAACCGGTAGGGCTTGAACTGCCGGTTGTAGGACTTCTCTTCCAGAGGATGGAACTTGTACTTCCCCGATTTGCTGTAAACCAATATATTATCATGCTTCCGGGCGAAGTGCTTCTTGCTGCTTCCGCCGGATTTATACTGCCAGATGATCTCATTGACGAAGCGCTTCTCCCCGAAGACTTCATCCATGATGATCCTGGCATAGTGCACCACGTGCCAGTCCAGATGCAGGAAGATCAGCCCGTCGTCCGCCAGAAGCTCCTTCATGAGGATCAGCCGCGCCGTCAGCTGCCGGAGGTATTCATAGAGGCCGTTCTGCCACTTGTCCTCGTAGGCCCGGTGCCGGATGGCTTTGTTCCCCACGGGAAGGACCGCGTCGTACTCCGCCTTGGAGAAAAAGGGCGGATCGATGTAGATCATCTGGATCTTCCCCGCCACGTCGGGATCTTCCGCCAGGTGCTTCATCAGGCGCAGATTGTCGCCCCGGAAGAGCTTGTCCGTGGCGTGCTCCCGGGGATTCCCGATCCCCTGCAGGAGCCCCAGGTCATCGTATGGATCCTTTTCCTTTACCTCTTCCACCAGAGCGGGAATGCTTTCTTTTGTCATTTTTGCCTGCCTTGCGGCCTGGGCGATCACCCTGGTCAGGTCTTTTAGCGTGCTGCTCATGTTCTCTTCCTCCTGTCAGGACCGGGATCAGGTCCCGCCGTCCTGCTGTCTCCAGAGCCCGGATCACCCACTTGCGGTTCTCCGGCTTGTTATAGTGGATCAGCGCCCGCTGCATCCGTTTCTCATTCAGGTCCTTGGCCACGTAGACCGGCTCCATGGTCCTGGGGTCGATCTCCGTGTAGTACATGCAGGTCGCCAGGGTCCCCGGGGTGGGATAAAAGTCCTGGACCTGGTCGGGAATGAACCCGTAGTCCTTCAGGAACAAAGCCAGCTCCACCGCATCCTCCAATGTGCTCCCGGGGTGGGAGCTGATGAGGTATGGGATCAGGTACTGCTTCTTCCCCAGCTTCCGGTTGACCTTCTCATATTCCTGCACAAAGTCCAGGAACACCTCTTTAGAAGGCTTGCCCATATAATACAAAACCCGTTCTGAGACGTGTTCCGGCGCCACCTTCAGTGTGCCGCTGATGTGGTGACGGCAGAGCTCCCAGAGAAAGTCTTTCTTATGGTCCGCCATCAGATAATCATAGCGGATCCCGGAACGGATGAACACCTTCTTCACTCCGGGCAACTCCCTTACCCCCTTCAGAACGTCCAGATAATCGCTGTGATCGATTTTCATATTCTTGCAGGGATTCGGGTACAAACAGTCTTTTCCTTTGCATACGCCGGATCTGAGCTGTTTCTCACAGGCGGGAAAACGGAAGTTGGCCGTGGGCCCGCCCACATCATGGATGTAGCCTTTGAAATCCGCCTTGCGGGTCAACTGCTCCGCCTCCCGGACGATGGACTCCTTGCTGCGGCTTCTGACCTGCCGGCCCTGATGATAGGTCAGAGCGCAGAAGTTGCAGTCGCCGAAGCAGCCCCGGTTGGAAACGATGCTGAACTTCACCTCCCGGAATGCCGGGATCCCCCCTTCCCGTTCATACATGGGATGGACTTCATTCTCAAAGGGAAGCTCGTAGACGTCGTCCAGTTCCTGACGCTCCAGGGGCTCCTGGGGCCGGTTCTGGACCACGTACAGATTCTCACCGTAGGGCTCGATGAGCCGAAGTCCGCAGATGGGATCATTCTCCCGGTACTGCTTGCGGAAGCTCTCTGCATATTTCCGTTTGGAGGATGCGATCTCATCATAGGACGGCAGGACCCGGGTCTCATCATCGGGTTCAAAGGACCGGGACACGTAACAGGTCCCCCGGATCCAGGTGATATCCGACACATCGATACCGGAGTCCAGTGCCTCGGCGATCTCCAGCACCGCCTTCTCCCCCATACCGTAGATCAGAAGATCCGCCCGGGAATCCAGAAGAATGGACCGCCGGACTTTGTTATCCCAATAGTCGTAATGCCCCAGACGCCGGAGGCTGGCCTCCAGTCCGCCGATGATGATGGGCACGTCGCGGTAGGCCTCCCGGGCCCGGTTGGCAAATACGATGACGGCGTGGTCCGGCCTTCCGCCGGCCTTGCCGCCGGGAGCATATTCATCGGTCCGCCTTTTGTGACGGAACACGGAGTAGTTGTTCACCATGGAGTCCACGACGCCGCTGTTGATGAGAAATCCCAGCCGCGGCCTTCCGAACCGCCGGAAATCCTCAGCGGAGTGATAGTCCGGGCGGGCCAGGATGGCCACCTTGTACCCGAACCGTTCCAGCAGCCGTCCGATGATGGCGGTGCCGAAGGAATGATGGTCCACATAGGCGTCTCCCGTCACCAGGACGAAGTCCGGCTGCTCCCAGCCTCTTGCCTCCATGTCCTTTCTTGATACCGGCAGAAACATCACAGAGCCTGCCTTTCCTGAAGCTGTGCCAGAACATGCTCGGTGATGCGGGCTGTGAGACCCCACAATGGCCGTCCGTCCACGTCGTAGACCGGAATGGTCCAGGTCCCCACGCGCCAGCTGTAATTCTCATCGATCCCCACTTCTTCGAAGGGGAAATTCTCCGCCACCTCGGCCCGGACATTCTCATCGAAATGTCTGCCCTCGGTGGCCAGGATATGGGACACCGGCAGTAGGAACACCTCGTCCACTTCGCTCTCCTCGATGACCGCATTCTTATATGCCTCATAGTCCACGATGCCGATATAGGAAAACAGAGAGTAATTGGCATAGCCGTACAGGGTATCTCCCTGGCCGATGATCTCCACATGCTCCCGGGAGATCCCCACTTCCTCTTCCGTTTCCCGAAGGGCCGTCTCCAGAGGGTCCTCCCCCTTCTCCACGTGACCGCCGGGGAAGCAGATCTCCCCGGGATCCCGTTCCATGTCCTTCGCCCGCACCTCGTACATCAGGCAGAGTTCTCCCTCTGCCATCACGAAGGGAACCAGCACGGAAAAATACCGGTACCTTCCTATAGCGCCCGGTTCGTGATCCTGATAGAATGCTCGTATGGTATCTGTCGTAATCATAGTCTGTTTCTCCATAAAAATTAAGAGGGGCATGTTGCGCCCCTCATCATTGCTGACACTCTAGTTCAGAATCTCATAGTTTGAAAAATCTACGCCGATCATTTCTTCCTTCTCAGCAGACAGGCTGACGACGAAGTCCATTCCATAATTCTTGGAAATGCCGTTCAGGCGGGTCAGGAATTCCGGAAGATCTCCCAGTGAGAAATCAGCGTGTTTCAAAATGCTGTCGATGTAAATTGTCTCTATATCGTGGTCTGAACTGATGATTCCATAAAGGAAACCAATATACTCATCACAGTTGGTAATGTGCTCAAAGTCCTCCATGCAGACGACACGGATGCGATACTTGAGGTCATACATCAGTCTGGAGTTCTTATTGATGAAAATAACGCTGCCGTTGCTCTTCTCGATGTTGTCATTTGCCAGATCTACCATCTGCTTCGTTTTACCGGCTCCCTTATGTCCAATCAGTAATTTAACCATATTTTGCCTCCCATTCTTCTCAAATCTTTCTCTCATTATACCTTAACTTACCATTTCATTCAACCGTCTTTTTCGAATTTTCCAGTCGCAGCTGTCCGCAGGCTCCGTCGATGTCGGCGCCCATCTGCCGGCGAACGGTGGCAGGGACTCCCCGGCGCTCCAGTTCCTCACAGATCTCCCGGGCCCGGGCTCTTCCCGCCGTCACAAAGCCGGTCTCGCTGACCTCATTCAGCGGGATCAGGTTCACATGACAAAGCATGCCCTTCACCAGTTTATACAGCGCTTCCACGTCTTCGTCGCGGTCGTTCACCCCGTGGATCAGGGCGAACTCAAAGGTGACCCGGCGGTTTGTCTTGTTGGTATATTCTTTCACCGCAGGGATCAGGACCGACAGCGGATAGGAACGGTTCACCGGCATGATGGCCGACCTCCCCTCCTCCGTTGCCGCATGCAGCGAGATGGCCAGATTGACCTGGGGGAAATCCTCCGCAAACCGTGCGATCTTCGGCACCAGGCCGCAGGTCGAGACGGTGAAACTGCGCATCCCCAGATTGGCGCCGTTCTTGTCATTCATAATGCGGATGAACCGGGACAGCTCATGATAATTGTCGAAGGGCTCTCCGGTCCCCATCACCACGATGTGGTTCACGGGCTCGCCGGTTTCCCGTTCGATGTCCAGGACCTGGGAGATCATCTCCCCTGCCGTCAGATTCCGCACCAGGCCGTCCAGGCCCGAGGCGCAGAAGGCACAGCCCATCCGGCACCCTGCCTGGGAGGAGATGCAGACGCTGTTCCCATACTTATACCGCATGAACACGCTTTCCACGGCATTTCCGTCCGCCAGGCGGAACAAAAACTTACGGGTCCCGTCCAGGGAAGATTCCTTCACCGTCACAAGCTCCAGGGCGTCGATGGTACAGGACTCCTCCAGTTTCTTCACGAAAACTTCCGGAAGATTATGCATCTCCCGGAAGCTTGTTTTCCCTTTATAGATCCATCCGAACAGCTGCTTGGCGCGGAACTTGGGCTGACCCATGGACAGGACCAGTTCTTCCAGTTCCGACAGGCTTCTATTCCTCAGATTCTCCATAATGATTACACTCTCTTGATATCCAGACCGGTCTTGTGGCCGTTGATGTCAACTTCAGAAAGTCCCTCTGCGGCGTCGATGCTCTCTGCCAGTGTCTCGGACTTGATGTAGTCCTCGTGGCATGCTACGGCGGCCTTGACCTCCTCGTCGCAGGACATGGAGATGGTGATGTGATCCATCATGTCCAGATCCTTCTGCTTACGCATCTGCTGGATCTTGGAGATGATCTCTCTGGCGATTCCTTCCTTGGACAGTTCATCGGTGATGGTGGTGTCCAGGATGGCGAACACATTATTCTCCATGGCTACCGCAAAGCCTTCCTTGGCGTTGATGCGGACATCCACGAACTCCTTCTGGATCTCGACTTCTTCACCGTTCAGGTCCAGGCAGACCTTCTCACCGGAATCCAGTCTGGCCACGAAGTCAGCAGCGTCTTCCTTGGCAAGTGCTCCGCCGAAGGCCTTGATGTTCTTACCCAGGACAGGTCCTGCCACCTTGAAGTTCGGCTTGAGGCTGTAGTCCATGTAGGTGTCCAGCTTCTCAGCGAAGACCACGTTCTTCACGTTCAGCTCTTCCATGATCAGCGGTGACAGATCCTCGATGATGTCCTTATATTTTCCGTCTACCAGGATCTCAGACAGCGGCTGACGGACCTTGATGCTCTCCTTCTCACGGATGCCGCGGCCCAGGTTGCACAGTGCTCTGACCAGATCCATTCTCTCCTCGACGGTCTTGTCGATGGCAGTCTCATCTGCCTCCGGGAAGTACGCGATATGAACGGTATCTTCTCCGGTGAGCTTGGTATAGATCTCGTCGGACAGGAACGGAGCAACCGGTGCGATGAGTCTTGCGGTTCCTTCCAGCACCTCATAGGTGGTGGCATAGACGCTCTTCTTGTCGTCGGACAGTCCGCTGGCGTAGAAACGACGTCTTGCGCGGCGGATGTACCAGTTGGACAGATCCTCATTCACAAAGTCCTGGATGGCGCGTACGGTCTTCATGTGATCGTAGTGATCCATGTACTCTGTAACGTCCTTCACCAGCTGGTTGTACTTGGACAGGATCCAGCGGTCCAGTTCCGGACGCTCTGCGTAGGGTACGGACAGGCTCTTCACATCCAGATCATCCATGTTGGCATACAGAACGAAGAAGTTATATACATTCTTCAGAGTTCCGAAGAACTTGCTGACGGTCTCCTTCAGGCCTTCCTCATCGAACTTGGTGGGAGACCATGCCGGGGATACGGAAAGCAGGTACCAGCGTGTGGCGTCTGCGCCGTACTTATCCAGCATTGCGAAGGGGTCAACGGTGTTTCCGACATGCTTGGACATCTTCTTGCCCTTGGCATCCAGGATCAGGTCATTGACCAGTACGTTCTTATATGGAGCGGTTCCCATGATGAATGTGGAGATGGCCATCAGAGAATAGAACCATCCTCTGGTCTGGTCGATTCCCTCACAGATAAAGTCAGCCGGGAACAGCTTGTCGAAATCGTCCTTATGTTCAAACGGGTAGTGCCACTGTGCGAAAGGCATCGCTCCGGAATCGAACCAGCAGTCGATAACTTCCGGAATACGGCTCATCTGCTTGCCGCACTCAGGGCAGACGATGTGAACATCATCCACGAAAGGACGGTGCATATCGATGCTCTCATCGATGTCCTCTACTGCGCGCTCTACCAGCTCAGCTCTGCTTCCCATGCATTCCAGATGTCCGCACTCGCAGCGCCAGATGGGGATCGGCATTCCCCAGTAACGGGTTCTGGAGATAGCCCAGTCCTTGACCTCTTCCAGCCAGTTTCCGAAACGCTTCTCACCGACGAAGGGCGGGAACCAGTTAACAGCATTATTATTGGCCACCAGCTGATCCTTCAGTGCGCTCATCTTGATGTACCAGCTGGGCTTTGCATAATAAACCAGCGGAGTTCCGCATCTCCAGCAGTGAGGATAGTTATGGGAGATCTTCTCTCTCTTATAGATCTTATTATCCTTGGCCAGGTACTTGATGATCTCGATGTCCAGGCCCTCTTCCATGACGAAGTGTCCCTCCCAGGGTCCTTCGGTGAAGCAGCCCTTCTCGTCTACAGGCTGCAGCATGGGCAGGTCATATTTGCGTCCGCACTGATAGTCGTCCTCACCAAAGGCCGGAGCGGTATGAACGATTCCGGTACCGTCTTCGATGGAGACGTAATCCATGCAGGTCACGAAGAATGCCTTCTTGTCGGCCTTGACGATGGGCAGAAGCTGCTCATATTCCATGTATTCCATGTCCTTGCCCTTCATCTCGGACAGGATCTCATAGGTTCCTTCTCCCAGGACTTTGTCAGCCAGATGCTTGGCCACGTAGAAGATGTTTCCGGCCTCGTCGCCTTCCTTCATCTGTGCGCGGATGTAGTCGAATTCCGGGCCAACGGTGACCACGGTGTTGGACAGCAGTGTCCAGGGCGTGGTGGTCCATGCCAGGAAGTATTCATTCTCTTTGCCTACGACCTTGAACTTAACGATCAGGGTGTTGACCTTGACGTCCTTATATCCCTGAGCAACCTCGTGGGATGCCAGTCCGGTTCCGCAGCGCGGGCAGTACGGCAGGATCTTATGTCCTTCATAGATCATGTCCTTGCCGAAGAACTGCTTCAGGATCCACCATTCGGTCTCGATATAATCATTGTCCAGAGTGATGTACGGATTGTCCATGTCTGCCATGTACGCCATACGTTCACTCATGTCACGCCACATATCAGTGTAGGTGAACACGGACTCACGGCACTTCTTATTGAACTCGCGGATACCGTACTTCTCGATCTCCTGCTTGCCGTTGATGCCCAGCTGCTTCTCCACCTCGATCTCCACCGGAAGTCCGTGAGTATCCCAGCCGCCCTTACGGTTGACCTGGAATCCCTTCATGGTCTTGTAACGGTTGATGGAGTCCTTCAGTGTTCTGGCCATCATATGATGGATGCCCGGCTTGCCGTTGGCAGTCGGAGGTCCTTCATAGAACACGAACTGCGGCTGCCCTTCTCTGGCATCGACGCATTTCTGCAGCAGATCTTCCTCGATCCACTTGTCTTTCTGTTCGGTCTGCACCTGTGCGACCGGCTTGTCTGATAGTTTCTCAAACATGTTTCTCGATTCCTTTCCGTTTATTCGTTCGTCGGGTCAGGACCAGTCTTTATTCATAAAAAAGTCCCCAACCGACATAAGTCTGTTAGGGACGATCATTCATAACCGCGGTACCACCCTAGTTGCCTTCCTCTCAGCGTATGCCGAAGCACCGCCTGTAAGGGGCCTCTCATTAAAGTGTCAGACTCGGGAGTGATATTCATACTCTGCTTCACCGGGCATCTCTCACCTCACATGCCCTCTCTGTAAGGATATTACGCAGGACTACTGGTTCCGTCACAGTCCGAATATTTAATTCAACTTGTTCATTATATAAGCAAAATCCTCTGGTGTCAAGGGATTCTGTCAGGCCTCATCCGCTTCCTTTGCTTTCTCAACAAAGTCTTCCTGTGCAGGCTCCGGATCACCTGTCTGCTCTTCGATTTCATCTGCCTCTTTCGGCTCTTCCGGGGTCTGCTCTTCGATCTCGTCCGCCTCTTTCGGCTCTGTGAAAGACTGCTCTGTCAGAAGCATGTAGACCAAGGCCGCTATGACTGCGCCCAAAAGCGGCGCCAGCAGGAACACCCAGACCTGTTTCAGTGCATCTCCGCCCACAAGCAGCGCAGGGCCCAGACTTCTGGCAGGATTCACGGATGTTCCGGTGAAAGGAATGCCGAAGAGATGGACCAGGGTCAGTGTCAGCCCGATGACAAGACCTGCAGTAGCTGCATGTTCGGCTTTGTTCGTGGCAGCAAGCACCACCAGAACGAAGACAAAGGTCATCACCACTTCCATCAGGAAAGCCACCCCTGCATGGATGCCCATGACACTGGCTGCCCCATACCCATTCTGCCCCAGGGACTCATTTCCTCCGAAGCAGGCCCAGAGAAAGGCTGCTCCGCAGATGGCGCCGAGGCACTGCCCGATCACATATCCGACAAAGTCTTTTCTGTCGATTCTCTTGCAGATCAGCATGCCCAGAGATACCGCCGGATTCACATGACATCCCGAGATGTCGCCGATGGCATATGCCATAGCCGTGACAGACAGACCAAAAGCAAAAGCGATGATCAGTGTGGTAAAGGCAATGGGGATCGGAAACCCTATGCCGATGAACACCGAGTTCATAGCCACCGCCGTTCCGCATCCGAATATAACCAGAACCGCCGTTCCGATGAATTCCGCAATGTATTTTCTCATTATTTAGTCCTCCTTGATGTAATACAGACATCGAATATAGTAAACTTCTTTTCAAAGAATGTCAAATGTGGTAAGATAGTATACGAAATAAGAACAGAAAAGGAGGTATGACACATGCCTTTAATGATATTAGGACTGATCTTCGTGGTGGGACTCTTCGCCTGGTACATGCTGTCCACCAGCGGATCCTCAAACAGTGATGACACCCCGCCGAAAGACAAGCCGAAAGAAAGGCCACACCGCCCCGATGACAATCTCCGAAAGGAAGACAACGTCATCTACCTTTCCGACAACATCGAACAGATCAAGAAAAACCACAACATCGGAACCAAAGAATAAGACCTGCCCCGCGCAGGTCTTTTTACTATCCCGGGGCCTGGTGAGAAGGCCCCGCGGCGCTGCACGTGTGACTCGGAACAGCTTGCGATCGCAGGTGGTTATATGAGGTTATATGATCCATCAAAAGGTCTGTTCCGGATCGTGAATTTCACCTTTAAAATTGGAGACATTGTGTCCGGATCGCCTCCGTGAATTTACGAAACTGATACAGAATGCGCAAAGTGTGTCGGTTTCATAAAAAATCACAACATTTTTGGATACATTTCGAGTGGTAAACCCGCTCGAACAAGGCAAATGTATCCGTTTCGAAAAAATAAGGGTCGTTATCGGAGACAATGTGTCCGTTAAGAACGTTGATTTTTACAAAACGGAACACGACTTTATCAACGACGATCCCTTTAATATGCCATTGTCACAGGAGGAAAAAACATATCCGAATATGACAAACGGCAACAGACGTACGTTTTT
>CAMOGZ010000036.1 GCA_946614405.1 uncultured Eubacterium sp.
GCCACATTGGAGGACTTGATGGAGATGACTAAATCATCGTATCCCATGTCCTCGATCATGCGGACGTTCCGCAGTGCGCTCTCTGCAAGTCCCTCTGCGGTGACCCCTCCGTATTTGGCCAGAATATCCTTCTCCAGGGATCCGGAATTGACTCCCACACGGATGGGAACGTGGAATTTCTTCGCAGCGTCCACCACGGCCTTCACCCGGTCCGGGGAGCCGATGTTTCCGGGATTGATCCGGATCTTGTCCGCGCCGGCGTAAATGGCGCCGATGGCCAGCCGGTGGTCAAAATGGATGTCCGCCACCAGAGGCTTGTCGGTCTTGCGCCGGACAGATTCAAAAACATCCAGCGCCTCCTGGTCCGGAACGGCGATGCGGATGATGTCGCATCCCGCTTCCGACAGCGCCGCGATCTGCTCCAGGATCCCCTTCTCATTGCGGGAATCCACGTTTGTCATAGATTGTATGGAAATGGGAGCGCCGCCTCCGATGGCGACGTCCCTGCACATTACTTGTTTGCTCATGATAATAACCTCGTTATGTCATTCCAGGTCACAAAGACCATCAGAGCCAGCAGAAGCAGCATGCCTGCTCCATGGATCCTGGCTTCCAGTTCGTCAGAGATCATCCGTCCGGTCAGTGTCCGGATGATCACAAAGAGTATACGGCCACCGTCCAATGCCGGAAGGGGCAGCATATTGAAAATGGCCAGATTCAGACTGATAAACGCCAGCAAATAGAAGAAGAACTGCATTCCCCGGGACTGGTTCTCATGGACGACGCTGACCATGCCCACAGGGCCGGACATCTCATCCATTCCCACCTGTCCGGTGAAGAGCTGCTGGAACACGTCTTTCAGTGTCTTCACCATGTTCCAGGAGATGACGGCTCCGTTCCGGATGGCCGTTCCGGGACTGTGATCCATCATCGGAGTCACGCCGATGATATACCGGTCATCGGTCTTCTCCGCCTGCACATCCACCGTGACCTCGCTGCCGTCCCGCAGCATGACGAAGCTGTGGGGTTTGCCGTCGCTGACGGTCTGCTGCAGATCCGTCCAGTACTCCACTTCCTTACCATCTGCCGAAAGGAATTGGTCTCCTGACAGGATCCCGGCCTCCGCCGCCGGGCTGCCCTGAGCAACCGTATCGATGGTGGTGGTGGCTGCGCCATAGTATCCCATCATGATGGACATGATCACCAGTGCGATGAGGACATTCATGAAAGACCCCGCCACAAGGACGATGATCTTGGCCCAGCCCGGTTTATTATTAAAGGCCCGCTCATTGTCGGACTCTTCATTTTCTCCTTCCATGGCACAGTAGCCGCCGATGGGAAATGCCCGGATGGAATACAGTGTCTCACCCTTCTGGTGTTTCCACAGGGCCGGTCCCATGCCAAAAGAGAACTCGTTCACCTGAACACCGACAGCCTTGGCTGCGATGAAATGACCGAGTTCGTGTGGAAAAATCAATATTACAAATAGCAGTATTGCAAGGATCGCTGTTATCATATCAGTTCTCTTGTCCTCTCCCTGGTTTCCTTGTCAATGGCGATGATCTCCTCAAGAGACGGATCCGAAACCGAATCGTGCTCTTCCATCACCTGCTCGATCTTTTCCCCGATCTCTGTAAATCCGATCTTCTTGTCCAGGAATGCCTGTACCAGCACCTCGTTGGCGGCATTCATGACCACCGGATAGCTTCCTCCCTGCCGGCTGGCGGAAACCGCCAGTTCCATGCAGCGGAATACCTTCCGGTCCGGTTCCTCGAAGGTCAGTTCCTTTCCCTTTCCGAAGAAGTCCAGAGCAAGCTCCGGAAATTCCAGACGGTCCGGGTATGCCAGTGCCACACTGATGGGGATCCTCATATCCGGAACACCCAGCTGTGTCAGCACGGAAGAATCGGTAAATTCAATACCGGAATGGACCACACTCTGGGGGTGGACCAGTACCTGGATATCATCGATGTCCACGTGGAACAGCCATTTGGCCTCGATCATTTCCAGGCCTTTGTTCATCATAGTAGCGGAATCGATGGTGATCTTCTGACCCATGGACCAGTTGGGATGGCGAAGTGCCATCTCCGGGGTGACGGTCTTCAGCTGCTCGTAGCTCCAGCCCCGGAAGGGACCTCCGGAGGCCGTCAGAAGGATCTTCCGGATCTTCTTGTCCCGGTTTCCTTCCAGGCACTGAAAGATGGCGCTGTGCTCCGAATCCACCGGAAGCATCTTCACGCCCTTCTTTTCCACAGCATCCATGATCACACTTCCCCCTGCCACCAGGGTCTCCTTATTGGCCAGGGCGATGTCATGTCCCGCCATGATGGCATGATATGTGGGTGCAAGTCCCCGCATCCCCATCAGGGAATTCAGCAGGATGTCACAGTCTGATTCCGCCGCAGCGATGAGCCCCGCCTCGCCGAAGAGAATCCGGATCCCGGGGAACTCCCAGGAGAGCTTCTCGGCGTCCTCCTGCAGCTGGCAGACGGCCAGCTCCGGTTTGAACCGGCGGATCTGCTCCCGGAATAAGGATACATTCCTTCCGCAGGTCAGCGCGGAGACGGTGAATCTCTCGGGATTGCGGGAGATCACGTCCAGCGCCTGCGTTCCGATGGAGCCTGTACTTCCTAGTATTGCAATTCTCTTCATGTCTTATACACCCAGCTGAAAATGAATCATAATGATAGCGATATAGTAATAAACGAATGGTGCCACGAACAGGACGCTGTCGAAACGGTCCATGATTCCTCCGTGGCCCGGGATCAGATTGCCGTAATCCTTGATCCCCATCTTACGCTTGAAGGCCGATGCCGTCAGGTCTCCGCACATGGAGATCGGAGATCCCAGAAGTCCGATGATGGCACAGTGTACCAGGAACTGTGGGCATACGATATAGCCGAATAGGCCGCATAATACTGCGCTTCCCAGCACGCCGCCCACGGCGCCTTCCCAGGTCTTCTTGGGGCTCAGCACCGGCGCCATCTTATGTTTGCCCAGGAACACTCCTGCGAAATAGGCGCAGACGTCCGATCCGAAGGCGCAGAGCAGGATCAGCCAGATAAAGATGGAATACTCTCCGCTCTGATCCACCAGCACCACGTGATAGGAGAAGAAGATGATGTACACGATCCCGGTTATGGTGGCCAGTGTATCCTCCGGCTTCCGGTCGGTGATATTGAACATGTACAGACAGCTTGCCATCACAGACAGCACCAGCCATCCCATCAGCAGCACCGGCTCACCGGGCCACAGTCCGTGGATCAGATACAGCAGGAACAGGGATCCGATGGCTACCTTGTGAGAGGGCTTGATCCCCATATGTTCAAATCCTTTGTAAAACTCTCCGGTTCCGATGGCTCCCACGATGATGCACAGTGCGGCAAGCCAGTAACCTCCCAGATAAACCAGGACCAGTAACGGTACCATGCAGATACCGGATATGATGCGTGTTTTCATTCTTCTCTACTTCCTTCCTCCGAATCGACGGTCACGTTTCTGATACTCCTCGATGGTCTGTTCAAACACTTCCGGGCTGAAATCCGGCCACAGTACGTCTGTGAATACGAACTCACTGTAGGCGCTCTGCCACAGCAGGAAATTGGAGAGTCTCTCCTCTCCGCTGGTGCGGATGATCACATCCGGATCCGGGATATTCCCGCAGGCGTCTCCGGTGAAAAGATACCGGCTGATGAGCTCCTCCGTGATCTCTCCGTCGATCTTCCCCTCCTGCACGTCTTTCACGATGGCATTGACCGCCTTGGTGATCTCGTCACGGCTGCCATAGTTCAGGGCAATGTTAAACTGAAGCCCGGTATTGTCACGGGTCGTCTCCAGTGTTTTCTCCAGGCTCTTTCTGGCGGCATCCGGTATGACGGAATAATCCCCCAGGGTCATGACCTTCACATTCTTCTCATTCAGTTCGTCCAGATCAAGACGGACGAACTTCACCAGAAGCTTGAAAATGCCGGAAACTTCTTCTTCCGATCTCTTCCAGTTCTCCGTGGAGAAGGCATAGACCGTCAGATACTTGATCCCCAGATCCGATGCTCTGCGGACGATCTCCTTCATGGCCTCCATGCCGGCGTTATGTCCCACCAGACGCGGGACGTTATGTTGTTTGGCCCATCTGCCGTTACCATCCATGATGATCCCGACATGAACGGGCATTCTCTCATAATCGATCATATTCTCATTTCGTTATAATTCAATGTGGCTGCGGAAGCAGCCACATCATCCAATTCTATTAAACTTCCAGGATCTCCTTGTCCTTTGCAGCGATCATGTCGTCGATCTCCTTGATCGCCTTGTCGATCTGCTTCTGGATGTCATCCAGATCGTTCTTCAGATCGTCCTCTGTGATCTCACCGGCCTTCTGTGACTTCTTCAGGTTGTCATTGGCCTCTCTTCTCAGGTTACGGATAGCGACCTTGGCATCCTCGCCCATCTTCTTGGTGGTCTTGGTGAGTTCTTTTCTTCTTTCCTCGGTCAGCTGCGGAACCTCCAGACGGATGTTCTTTCCGTCATTATTCGGAGTGATTCCGATGTTGGCTGCGTTGATGGCTCTCTCCACATCACCGATGGACTTCGGATCGAACGGGGTGATCAGAAGGGTTCTCGGTTCCGGAACGGAAATATTGCTCAGATTCTTCAGCGGGGTCGGGGATCCATAATAATCCACCATGACCTTATCCAGAAGCGCCGGATTGGCTCTTCCTGCTCTGACAGTATTCAGATCTTCCTTCAGGACCTCTTTGGTTCTTGCGATTCTCTCTTCTAAATTCTTGCTTGAGCGACTCATTGTGTTTACCTCCCTACTTGATCAACGTTCCCAGTCTCTCGCCGCATACGGCGCGTACCATACTATTCTCTTCTTTCAGTCCAAATACCTGGATCGTCATATTGTTATCCATACAGATCGTTGCGGCAGTCAGATCCATGACCTGCAGGTTCCGGTCTATGACCTCCTTCATGGTCAGTTCATCATACTTCACCGCATCCGGGTTCTTGGCCGGATCATCGGAATAGACCGCATCCACGTTCTTGGCCAGAAGGATCACATCCGCCTGGATGTTCACCGCCCGCAGTGCAGCTGCAGTATCCGTGGAGAAATGGGGCTCCCCGGTTCCTCCGGCAAAGATGACCACATCGCCGCGGCCCAGTTCCTTCATGGCTCTGCGCCAGATATAGGGCTCCGCCACGCGGTGCATCTCGATGGATGACTGCACTCTTGCCGGTACTCCCACTGCGATCAGCGCATCCTGCAGTGCCAGTGCGTTCATAACCGTTGCCAGCATGCCGATGTAGTCCGCTGTCTCACGGTTCATATCCTCGCTGCTGCGTCCTCTCCAGAAGTTGCCGCCTCCGCAGACGATTCCGACCTCTACGCCCAGGTCACGGAGTTCCTTGATCTCCAGTGCCGTCTTCCGTGTCATCTCCGGGTTGATGCCTGTCTTCGCCTCTCCGGCCAGAGCCTCTCCACTGACCTTCAGCAGCACTCGCTTATATTTTGCTTCCATAGTCTTTCTCCTTCGTCAAACTCTAAATAAGTATACCACAAACCCGGCACTGCTGTTAACTGTTTTTTACAAAGAATTGATGTATTCGCAGGCCGCAAGAGCGGACACTGCTCCGTCGGCTGCGGCAGTGGTCAGCTGGCGGACTTTCTTGGTGCGGCAGTCCCCTGCCACGAAGAGTCCTTCCGTCCGGGTGGTGCAGTCCTCTCCGGCCGCCACATAGCCTGCCGGATCCAGCTCTGCAACATCACTGAAGTCCTGGTTATCCGGGACCTGTCCCACTGCAACAAAGACTCCCGCAACGGGAAGGACCTGCTCCTCGTCTGTTTTCACATTGCGCACCCGGAGTCCGCTGACCATGAAATCGCCCTCCACGCACACCGGAACGGAGTCCAGAACGAAGGTTACATTCTCTTTCTCAGAGAGTCTCTTCACAGTCTTCTCATCCCCGCGGAACTGGTCTCTTCTGTGGACCAGGAATACCTTGCCGCAGAGTCCCGCCAGGACCTCTGCGTCCTCCAGCGCGGTGTTTCCGCCTCCCACGACGGCGACATCTCTTCCGCGGAAGAAGTTTCCGTCACAGGTGGCACAGTAGGATACTCCGGATCCCGTCAGCTTTTCCTCGCCGTCGATCCCCAGCTTCCGGTTCTTGGCGCCGGTGGCCAGAATCACGGCCTTCGCCTCATAGAGGCCTGCCGTGGTAGCGACCTGGAACACTCCGTTTTCCTTTGCCACTTTCACGGCCTTCTCATACTTCAGCTCCGCACCCAGCTCCGTAGCCTGCTCATACAGATTACGGGCGAACTCGAATCCGGATGTCCTCTTCAGCCCCGGGTAATTCTCCACCTCCGGGGTGTTGATGATCTGTCCGCCATATCCTGCTGCCTCCAGGATCACCGCCGTCTTTCCGGCCCTCTGTGCATAGATGGCAGCCGACAGTCCCGCCGGTCCTGCTCCGATAATACAAACATCATACATCATCACACTTCTCCATTCTTAAACGCTTGAACCATGGCTCTCGTCAGGCTGATATGATCGTCCCCGATGGGGATCTCATCCCGATGGAACCATTCTGCAACGGCCAGTTCTTCCTCATCGATGCGGACAGTATCATCCCCGTCCAGATCCGCAAAAAATCCAAGGAGCAGATTGCTGTCTGTTCCCCATGGCTGACTTTTGTAATAGCGAATGTTCTTCGCCCGGAGGCCCACTTCCTCCATGACCTCCCTCTTCACCGTCTCTTCCGGCGTCTCGCCGATCTCTGTGAATCCGGCGATCAGAGCATACCTCTTATATGCCCGGTCCGCGTACTTGGTCAGAAGCAGCCGGTCTCCGTCACAGAGGCCCACGATCACCGCCGGGGCGATCTTCGGAAAGACTTCATTTCCGCATTTGGGGCACTTCAGCATGCGCACGTTCCTGTCGTGGGACAGCTCCGCGCCGCAGCGACCGCAGAAATGATTGTCCCGGTACCACACGTAGAGATGAAATGCCGTCGCTGCAGCGAAGCACACATCTTTACTGGTGTCCTGCCGGAGCTTTCTCACATTCTCATAGTGGAATCCCTCCGACTCCGGGATCTCCCGGGTATCACAGTACAGAAAGTACCGGGTGCCGCTGATGGCAAAGAGATACTGAAGCTCCCCGTCGGGCACTCCCGGAAGGCTCTTCCGAAGAGGCAGGTCCAAAAGGTCCTTCGGCGCCATGGAGGGATCGTACTCCTTGCCCAGGTCATTATCCCAGTTGGCCGGAGTTCCGTCCTCACCAGTCCTGCTGAGGAGGATCTCCTCGCCCCGGAAGATGACCACCCGGTCCTCCCCCTCCGGCTGACAGTTGATATAGTGATTGTCCAGTTCTTTTGGTGCGATGTCCTGAATCATTGAATTATCCGATCCTTTCCGCATGCTTCAGAAATGCCTCATATCCCCGCATGGTCTCATAGACGTCCGCCTTGCTGGTGGCTTCCCAGGGGGCATGCATGCTCAGCACCGCAACACCGCTGTCGATGACATTCATTCCGTAGAGGGCCAGGATATAGGCGATGGTTCCGCCGCCACCCAGGTCCACTCTGCCAAGCTCTGCCGTCTGGAAGTTGATATTCTCCTTCTCAAAGATCCCTCTGAGGTGAGCCAGATACTCTGCGTTGGCATCATTGGATCCGGACTTGCCCCGGGCTCCGGTGAACTTGTTCAGCACCATTCCGCCTCCCAGCACGGATACATTCTTCTTGTCAAAGCTTGCGGCATAGGTGGGATCGTATCCGCTGCTGACATCTGAAGAGAGCATGGTGCTTGCGGACAGGCATCTTCTCAGTGCAAGCTCGCTGTAGCATCCCATGCGGTCCAGAAGCTCGGACACCGTGTTCTCAAAGAACCGGGATTCCATTCCGGTGGCTCCCACGCTTCCGATCTCTTCCTTGTCCACCAGGATGCAGCATGCGGTCCTCTTCACTTCCGGCACCTCCAGCATGGCCTGATAGGAAGTATAGGCGCAGACCCGGTCGTCCTGTCCATAGGAGAGGATCATGCTGCGGTCCAGGCCGGCTTCTCTTGCGGCGCCTGCAGGGACCACCTCCAGCTCCGCAGAAACAAAGTCTTCCTCGCCGATTCCATATTCCTTCTCAAGGATGGCAATGATCGCCTTCTTCACAGGACCTGCAGGATCCTTTTCCTTTTCTTTATCTTTCTTGTCGTCGTCCTTATCCTCTTTCAGAGGACGGTTTCCGATGATGATATCCAGTGCTTCTCCGGTGATCACCTCGGTGGCCTTCTTGGTCATCTGCTCCTGAGCCAGATGTGGCAGCAGGTCGGAAACAAAGAACACCGGATCGCTTTCCTTCTCGCCGATGGTGATATTGACCTTGCTTCCATCGGGTCTGATCACGACGCCGTGAAGGGCCAGGGGCATGGTGACCCACTGATACTTCTTGATCCCGCCGTAGTAATGGGTGTCCAGATAAGCGAATCCGCCGTCTTCATAGAGCGGGTTCTGCTTGACGTCCAGTCGGGGTGAATCGATGTGAGCACCCAGGATGTTCATTCCGTTTTCGATGGGCTCTTCCCCGATGTTGAAGAGAATGATGGCTTTTCCCATATTGATGCGGTAGACTTTGTCCCCGGGGGAAAGGCTCTCCCCTGCGGCGATGATCTGATCCAGATCCCGGTATCCCGCTTTCTCGATGTCAGAGGTGATGCGCTCCACGCACTCCCGTTCCGTCTTGGCACTGCTCAGGAAATCCATATATCCCTTGCAGACTTCGTCGCATCTTCTGACCTCTTCTTCTGTGTATTTCTCCCAGCTGTTATCTTTCTGCATGTCTTACCTCCTAATACTCTTGCTGTAATACGTCCCAGATGGCATCCTCCACCTGACGGATCTCGCCGATGAACTCCCGGGACGAGGTGCGCAGGGCCCCGTGCCCCAGAATGATCAGCTGCTCCGCTCCGTCGGAGGTGATGACTCTGACATTATGTTTGCGGGCGATCTCATGGGTCACCCGTTCAATATACATATCCGCCGTCTCCGCTTCTTTGGTGTAGACAACGTTGATATTCCTTATTTTCTCTTCCGATCCCACGCCGCCTTTCACCTTGTAGGCGTCGAACACCACGATGAGCTCCGCCCGGGTGAATCCCCTGTAATTGCAGAGGATGTCGATGAGCCTGTCCCTGGCCGCGCCGAAGTCTGTCTTCGCCAGATCGTTCAGTTCTTCCCAGGCATAGATGAGATTGTAGCCGTCCACCAGGATGAAATCCTTGCGGTTTGGATCGGCTTTGCTCTTCTTCTGCACTGCTTTGGGGGTGGGCCGGAAGTAGTCTTCTTTGGCCGGTGCTCTTCTGGCCCTTCCCGGCGCCGTCAGATCGTGACGCTTCACCGGTCCATAGGTCCGCTCGAAAATGGCCATCAGTTCCTTGTCTGAGGCCAGGGAACGTCCGTATTCTCTGGCACGGCGCTCCACCGACTTCTGGTCGGACAGATCCACCTTCTCCTTCAGAACCGATGGCAGATGCATGTATTCTTCCACCTGATCCCAGGGGATCACGTCTCCGCTTCCGTGACTGCAGAAGACAGAGTCCGGCGTATTCTCCACATCCCGCAGAGGATCGTATCCCATGCGTTCTGTCACCTCATCTCCGTTGTGGCAGAGGTCATATCCCGCCAGCATGCAGGAGATGCGCCCCCGGCCTTTGGTATAGCCTGCAAGCTCCCTTCCGTAGTCCCGGATCTCCGATGCCGGGGCCCGTCCCGTAAGGGTGGTCATCTCTCCTTCTGTCAGAGGATCCTCGAAGGTCCCGTGCATGCGCTGGATATCGTTCATGGCCCGGCCCAGATTCTCTGTGGGAAGCTCGATAGTATAGGAGAACCATGGTTCCAGCAGCACCATATCTGCTTTCATCAGGCCGTTTCGGACCGCCCGGTAGGTAGCCTGCCGGAAGTCTCCTCCCTCGGTATGCTTCTTATGGGCTTTCCCTGCCGCCAGGGTGATCTTCATATCCGTAATGGGCGCCCCTGTCAGGGTCCCCCGGTGTTCCTTTTCCATCAGATGGGTCAGGATCAGCCTCTGCCAGTTGCGGTCCAGCTCATCCTCATCACAGGTTGTGGTGAATGTCATGCCGG
>CAMOGZ010000037.1 GCA_946614405.1 uncultured Eubacterium sp.
CTGCATGAATGCGTCGGCCAGGGCCTCCGGGAAAGGATAGGGTGTGGCGATGTTCAGCACTGTAAAGGAATCCTCTTTCCCCTTGATGGCATCTTTCACATAAGCATAGGAGATCCCGCCGCAGGCAATGCCGATGTGGCCGCTGCCTTCCAGAGTATTCTCGGGATAGGCGGACAGAGCTTCCGCAAGCTGCTTCTCCCGGGCCGTGATCTTTTGTTTGTTCTCGTAAGAAAGTTTGGGGAAGATGACCCACTTGGGATCCCGCCGGAATCCCTCGCAGGGTGCCGGTGCATGGATCTCCTCTACGTCGATCACCGCGCAGGAATGACACACCCGCGTGGTGGAACGCAGGATCACCGGCGTTCCCAGATTCTCAGACATGCGGAACGCATCCTGTACCAGTCGGTAAGCCTGCTCCGGCGAGCTGGCGTCCAGCACCGGGATCCGGGCGAACCGGCCGAAAGACCGGGTATCCTGTTCGGTCTGAGAGGAGATCGGACCCGGATCGTCCGCCACATAGATCACCATGCCGCCTTTGACGCCGACATAGCTGACGCACATGATCGGATCCGCTGCCACATTCAGTCCCATCTGCTTCATGGTCACCATGGAACGGGCTCCGCTGTAGGCGGCGCCGGCAGCGACCTCTGCTCCTGCCTTCTCATTGACGGACCATTCTACATAAACGCCGCCGGGATTTCTCTTGGCGATGGTCTCCAGCGCTTCGGTGGAAGGTGTGCCGGGATATCCGGCTACCACCTGCACGCCGGCCGCAAGAGCGCCCATGGCGACGGCTTCATTTCCCATCAGAAGTTCTTTCATTTCTCTGCTCCTGTCTCCTTCATCGCCAGTGCCTCATGGTAGCGCTTGGCTTCCTTGCAGTCACGGACGATCTGCTCCGACAGATCCTGAATGTCGTCGAATTTCACTTCATCCCGGGTCTTTTTCAAGAACTCGACAATAATCTTTTTACCGTAAAGCTCCTTGTCGAAATCGAATATATGTGTTTCTACGTTCTTTCCGTATTTTCCAATGGTCGGCTTGTTCCCGACGTTGGTCACGCTGGGGTACCGAACCCCGTTATAATTGCAGAATGTGACGTAAACTCCGTTGGGAGGCGTCACCATGGAGGTGTCGATCACCAGGTTGGATGTGGGGAATCCCAGCTTCCGTCCCAGGCGGTTACCCACCACCACTTCTCCGCTGATCTCGTAGTTTCTGCCCATGTAGGTCTCGCACTGATCCACCTGTCCGGATGCGATGAGAGTGCGGATCAAAGAAGAACTTACTACGTTGTCATTGATCCGGAAAGGCTCCATCTCAAATACCTGAAATCCCCTGGACATGCCGATGTTTTTCAGTACCTCGGGGTTTCCGGCGCCGTCCTTTCCAAAGCGGTAATTGAAGCCGCAGAACGCTGCTTTCAGGTTGAATGTATCGATGAGGATATCATTGATGAAATGGATGGGATCCGTGTTCATGATCTCCCGGGTAAAGGGGACGTTGAACATGTAATCCACGCCCAGACTCTCGATGATGGCTTCCTTTTCATTTCGGTAGAGGATGTTCTTCACCTTCTTGGCCTTGGGCAGCAGGTCCTTGGGATGGTTGGAAAAGGTGAAGACGGCAGACTTCAGGCCTTCCTTCCGGGCATACTCCACTGCATTCCGGATCAGCTGCTGATGTCCCAGGTGCACCCCGTCGAAATTGCCCAGCGCCACGGCGGTGGGCTGAATATCCTTTACATTTTTCAGTTCATTAAATATGATCAATTGTCAGTCCTCCCAGTGAAAAACACTTTGTCTGCTTTAAGATTGCGTCCTTCCGGGTCCATAAATGCGACCCCCAGGAAATCCCGGCTCTCCCCGGTCCGTCCATAGACGCAGTATGCTCTGCGGAATTCATCCCGGACAGGAAGCGGCGGCTCCGTCCCGGAATACTCCGGCTCTCTGAGGATCTCCGCATTGACGGTCCAGAACGAGAGACCGTTGCACATCCGCCAGATGTCCTTTCCCCGAATTTCCAGTTCACCGAAGGCCCCAAGGGGCTCTTCCGGCCTGATCAGGTGCTGCTGCAGCGTCTCGTCATCCCAGTCGCCGAGCTCCGAAAGCTCCAGGGCATCCTCGATGCGGAAACACCCGCTGGCCAGCCTGCTGAGGCTGCTCATGGCGCCGTATACCCCCAGAGCCAGTCCCACATCTTCACAGATGGCGCGGACATAGGTGCCCTTGGAACAGGTCACTGTGAAGGTGATACTGCTGTCGTATCCCATTCCGGTCCGGATCTCCTCCAGCTCAATATGTTCAATATAGATATCCCGTCCGGGGATCTCCACGGATCTCCCCTCCCGGGCATATTCATATAATTTCTTTCCTTTTACTTTAATGGCGGAATAGATGGGCGGGGTCTGATGGACGATCCCGGAGATGGGAGCAAAGGCGCTGCGGATCTGTTCCTCCGTCACCGCATTCACCGCTTCCTCCGGCGCCCGGTCGATCTCCGAGCCCCAGATATCCTCGGTATCCATCCGTCTTCCCAGCACCATGGTGCACCGGTACTTTTTCTGGTCCATATCAAGGTACTCGATGATACGGGTCCCCTTGCCGATGCACACCGGAAGTACGCCGGTGGCCATGGGATCCAGCGTCCCGGTGTGGCCCACCTTCTTGATCCCCAGGCTTCTGCGCACCACCGCCACCACGTCATGAGACGTCATGTCCGCCGGTTTGTTGATATTCAGTATTCCGTCAATACCCATTTGCCAGATTCTCCATTGCCTTCTCACTTACCAGGGTAACGGCTTCCTCCATGGAACAGTGCAGCGTAAATCCGGCGGCTTTCTTGTGGCCGCCTCCTGCGAACTCCTTCGCGATCATAGCAACGTCTCCCTGCTCCTTGGCCCGCATGCTGACCTTGATCTCTCCCGGATTCTTCTCCTTCAGGATCGCCGAGATCTGCACGCCGTCGATGCTGCGAAGGGTCGCTACGATCCCCTCTGCCTCGTCCATGCCGGCTCCCGTCTCATCCAGCATCTCCTGGTTCACATAGGTGATGGCCACCTTTCCATCCCCGAAGAGCTGCAGGGTGTCCAGGATCCTGGTGGTCAGCCGCAGCCGCTCAATGCGGATGCGTTCATAGATCTGGATGCTGACGTAATTTCCGTCGATCCCGGCGTCATAGAGCTCCGCTGCGATGCGGTGGGTCTCTGCGGTGGTATTGGTGTACTGGAAATTCCCGGTGTCCGTGGTGATGGCTGCGAACAAAGCCTCACCGATCTCTTTATCGATGGGAACATCGAGACACCGGATCAGCTTGTATACCAGTTCACCGGTGGCAGAGGCCTCCGGATCGATGTGATTATAGTCACAGATGGGATCCGAGGTCCGGTGATGATCGATGCAGATCTTCACCTTGCCTTCCCGGAACTTCTCCGCACGCTTGGGAAAACGTCCCTCTTCCCCACAGTCCAGACACACGCAAAGATCCGGATCTTTCATGATCTCCGGATCCCATGTGCAGTAGTCTTTATCCAAAAATTTAAGATTGTCTGAGATCTCATCCTCCAGCAGGATGTAGCAGGTTTTCCCCAGATCTCTCAAGGCGCGGCAAAGAGCCACGGAAGAGCCCAGTGCATCGCCATCCATGTTAATATGAGTAAACAGCAGAATAGTATCTGCTGTCCTCATCTGTTCTGCTATCGTTACAAAACTATCATTCATCTTTGTCAATTCCTAATTCACGTATCACCTGGTCGATGTGATTTCCGTATTCCATGGATTTATCGATCTTGAAGATCAGTTCCGGCACACGGCGGAGCCGGATATTGGCTCCGATCTCCTTGCGGATCCTGCCGGTGGCCCGTTTCAGGCCTTCCATGACTTCTGCTTCCTGCTCTGCCGCGACCTCTGGATCTCCGGCGAGATCCAGGATCGTAACATAGCATGTCGCATAACTTCCATCGCGGGTCACATCAACACCAGTGACGCTGATCATACGGTCCGCAAGACGCGGATCCTTCAGTTCCCGGAAAAGCATATCGCTGATCAGTTTCTTGATCTCTTCTCCGAGACGTCCCTGTCTGTATCCTTTTCCCATAGATTTGTTCCTTATGCCCTTTCCACTTCGACCATGGTGAAGCACTCGATGACGTCGCCTTCCTTGATGTCGTTGTAATTCTCGATACCGATACCGCACTCATAGCCCTGGTTGACTTCCTTGGCATCGTCTTTGAATCTCTTCAGAGAGGAGATCTTACCCTCGTGGATGACGATACCGTCACGGACCAGACGGATCTCCTTGTTTCTGGCGACCTTACCCTCGGTGATGTACGCACCGCCGACTACGCCGACGCCCGGTACCTTGAAGGTATTACGGATCTCTGCCTTACCCAGAACTTCTTCGCGGAATTCCGGATCCAGCATACCCTTCATAGCAGCCTCAACATCATTGATCATATCATAGATGACACGGTACAGTCTCATTTCTACGCCGCGCTGATCCGCCATAGATGTAACTGCAGTACTCGGTCTGACATTGAATCCGATGATGATGGCGTTGGAGGTCTCTGCCAGCATGATATCACTTTCGGAAATGGTTCCCACTCCGGAGTGGATCACATTGACCTTGACTTCATCGTTGTTCAGTTTCTCAAGGGAGGAGATCATGGCTCCGACGGAACCCTGAACGTCTGCCTTGATGATCAGGTTCAGTTCTTTGACCTCACCCTCCTGGATCTGGCTGAACAGCTTATCCAGCGTCATGCTGGAGTTCTTGGCCAGAACTTCCTCACGCAGCTTCTCCTGACGGTGTGCTGCGATCTCTCTTGCGGTCTTGTCGTCCCGTACTGCGTTGAATTCGTCTCCTGCCTGGGGTACTTCTGTCAGTCCCAGAATCTCCACAGCGGTAGCCGGGCCGGCCTTCTTGATGGTCTTGCCGCGGTAATCGGTCATCAGACGGATTCTTCCGGAGCTGGTACCAGCTACGATGGACTGGCCAGCCTGGAGTGTTCCGTTCAGGACCAGCAGTGTGGCAACGGGGCCCTTGGACTTGTCCAGTCTCGCCTCGATGACGGAGCCCAGTGCAAGTCTGTTGGGGTTGGCCTTCAGTTCCATCACCTCTGCCTGCAGCAGGATCATCTCCAGCAGGTTGGTGATGCCTTCTCCGGTCTTGGCGGAAACCGGCACGCAGATCACGTCTCCGCCCCAGTCTTCCACCAGGACGCCCTGGTCTGCCAGGTCCTTCTTGACCAGATCCGGATTGGCTCCCGGTTTATCCATCTTATTGATGGCAACGATGATGGGAACACCGGCTGCCTTGGCATGGCTGATGGACTCGATGGTCTGCGGCTTGACGGAGTCGTCTGCTGCGACCACCAGTACGGCGATATCGGTAACATGAGCTCCTCTGGCACGCATTGCGGTGAATGCCTCGTGTCCCGGGGTATCCAGGAATACGATCTTCTGACCGTTGATGCTGACCTCGGATGCACCGATGTGCTGAGTGATTCCGCCGGACTCCGATGCGGTAACGTTGGTGGAACGGATGGCATCCAGCAGGGATGTCTTACCGTGGTCAACGTGACCCATGACGGTGATGATCGGCGGTCTGTCCTTCAGATCCTTCTCTCTGTCGACGAAATCTTCGATTCCCTCTTCCTTCTCTTCTTCTTCAACGCTTCCGATGACGACACTGAGTCCCAGTTCTTCTGCCAGGACCAGCAGAGTATCCTCATCGATATTCTGGTTGATGTTGGCCATGATGCCCAGCTTCATGAGGGTCATGATGACCTTGGAAGTGGAAACCTCAGCCTGCTCACAGAATCCTGCTACAGTGATAGGAACGTTGATCTTTACGGTTCCCTCTGGCAGGATCTCCTCTACGACCTCTTCTACTACTTCCTGTTTTGGCTTGTTGTATTTCTTCCGCTCCTTCTTCTCCAGAGACTTCTTCTCGAACTTGGAGAACTTGTTGCGGTCATCGTGCTTGGCATGATTCTTCTTGTCGTCGCGTCTTCTGCTTCCGGACTTGGCATCGCCTGTTCCGGCTGCTGCAGGCTGCGGACGATTGTTGTTTCTGGACTGCGGTCTTGCTCCTCCGCGGTTGTCTCCGCCTCTTCCGTCTGCTGCCGGTTTGCGGCGATTGTCGTTTCTGCCGCCGCGGTTATCCTGCTTGCCGCCGTCACGGTTGTTTCTGCCGCGGTTGTCGCGGTTTCCGTCACGTCCGTCTCTGCCGCCTCTGCCGTCGCGGTTTCCGTCACGGCCGTCTCTGCCGCCGCGGCGATCGCCGCCCCGGTCTCCCGCAGGCTTATTTCTGCGGTCTGCAGGCTTGTTCTCAGCAGCCTTTGCCTTCGGAGCTTCTGCAGCCTTAGCCGGCTTCTTTTCTTCTCTGGCTTTCGGTTCCGGCTTCTGCTCTTTCTTCGGTTCCGGCTTAGTCTCAGCCTTCGGCTCTTCCTTTGCAGCAGGAGCTGCCGGTGCCTTGGGCTCTTCCGGCTTCTTTTCTGCAGCCGGAGCGTCAGCCTTCTTCACCTCTGCCGGTTCCTCTGCTTTCTTCGGCTCTGCCGGTGCTTCCGGAGCATTCTTTGCTGCCTCTGCCTCCGCCTTGGCCTTCTCTCTTCTGGCGAGCATCTCCTCATCGATCACCGGTTTTCCGATTGGCGGTTTCTTCTTGCTTGCCAGGAATGCCTCATCCACGATGGGACGGCCGATGGGCGGCTTTCTGCCTGCACCAGGCTTCTTTGCAGCCGGTTTTCCGGAGACTCCCTTTATCTTTTCAACATCCGCATCGGACAAAACACTCATATGGCTCTTCACACTTATGCCCAGGGCGTCTGCTTTTGCAATAAGGTCTTTGCTCTGGATACCCATTTCCTTAGCAAGCTCATGTACCTTTTTTGTCATTAGAACACCTTCCCTTCTGATCGCATGCGGTCGATCTCCTGTTTGATTACTTTTGCAAAATTATCATCTGTCACTCCATAGATTCCTTTGCCTGCATTTCCGGTCACCTGTGACAGATGTTCTTTTGACCCGAACACCCTTATCTCCGTGCCTGTTTTCTCGCACTTACTGGTCATCTTTTCTATGGTGTTTGCCGACGAATCTTCCGCTACGATCAATAATCTGACTTTACGTCTTTCTAACAGCGACAGACATGTATTATATCCGGTCTGCAGCTTCCTTGCCTTGGAAGCAAACCCCAGATATGCTGACAATTTACCGTCACTCATTCATTAACTCCTTGAATATTTGCTCTATGGTCTCGCCCGGGAAATTTGTCTTGAAATTCCGCTGCAGGGCGTTTTTCTTTTTGGCCAGTGCCGCACATTCTGCGCTGTCTCTGCAGAGATACACGCCGCGTCCCTTCGCCTTTCCGGTGGGATCCAGGCTCAGCTCACCCTCATAGTAAGCGATGCGGATCAGGTCCTTCTTCGGCTTGGACTCCATGCATCCGATGCAGCGCCTCATGGGCACCTTGAAGTTTGGATTACTCTTCTTCTGGCTCAACGATTTCCTCCTCAGAAGCGACGATCTCTTCGTCTTCTTTCTTCATCGTTTCTTCTTCTTCAACCTCGACCACAGGCTCTTCTTCCGGCTCTACGATTTCAGTCAGATCTTCCTGCTGTCGTTCTTCCTCTTCCTTGTTAAACTGGGAACGGCTCTTGATGTCGATCTTCCATCCGCTGACCTTGGCTGCCAGTCTGACGTTCTGTCCCTGTTTGCCGATGGCCAGTGACAGCTGATAATCAGGAACTACTACTGTCGCCATCTTGCTGTCCGGATCATCGATGATGACCTGCTCGCAAGTAGCCGGGCTCAGTACGTTGCTGATCAGCTCTTCCGGATCATCGCTCCAGGCGATGATGTCGATCTTCTCTCCATTCAGTTCGTCTACGATGGACTGCACGCGGCTTCCTCTCGTTCCGACACATGCTCCTACCGGATCCACGTTCTCATCTTCCGAGAAGACGGCCATCTTGGTTCTGGATCCAGCCTCTCTTGCGATACCCTTGATCTCTACGGTGCCATCCTGGATCTCAGGGACCTCCAGCTCAAAGAGCATCTTCACCAGGCCGGGGTGTGTCCGGGAAAGGAACACCTGGGGGCCCTTGGTGGTCTTCTTCACATCCATGATGTAGACCTTCAGTCTCTGATGAACGTCGAAATGCTCACCCGGTACCTGTTCTCCGGCGGAGAGGATACCCTCTGCCTTTCCGATATTGATGAACATGGTCTCGCCGCTCTTTCTCTGAACGGTTCCGGTAATGATCTCACCCTGTCTGGTGATGAAATCATCGTAGATCATTCCTCTCTCGGCCTCACGGATACGCTGTACCACTACCTGCTTGGCAGTCTGTGCGGCGATCCGGCCGAAATCTCTCGGAGTCACCGCGAATTCAATGGCGTCTCCGATCTCATAACGAGGATCGATCTCGTGAGCTTCCTCCAGGGACATCTGGATCATATCATCTTCGATATCATCCTCATCCACGATGTCCTTTCTCATCAGTACCGCGATGTCTCCGTCATCGGGATCGATGACCACACGTACGTTCTGAGAAGTTCCGTAGTTCTTCTTGTACGCGGATACCAGCGCGGACTCGATGGTCTCAAGCAGGATCTCTTTGGATATGTGCTTTTCCTTTTCAAGTTCATCGATGGCTTCGATAAATTCTCTGTTCATCTAAGGTTTACCTCCCCCTATACTTCTCTTTAAAAAATGACTGCCAGGTTTACTTTCGCAACCTGATCCATCGGAAATTCATAATGCTGATCGCCTTCTGCCGTGATCATGACGACACCGTCCTTAAGTCCTTCCAGAACGCCCTGATACTCCTTGCGGCCTCCGACGCTCTTATAGAGCTTCACATCCACGACGCTGCCGGTGAACCGGTCGAAGTCCTTCTGTTCATAGAGCTGCCGGTCCAGTCCCGGGGAACTGACCTCCAGATAATAATTCTGCTCTATGGGGTCCTCCTCATCCAGGCGGTCACTGAGATAACGGCTTACCTTCTCACAGTCGTCGGTGCTGACGTACATCTCCTCTGACGCAGCGGCCTTGTCGATGTACACCCGCAGATACCAGTCCCGGCCTTCCTTCTTGAACTCTGTGTTATAGAGCTCCAGTTCATTGTCAGCCAGGAAATCACCGATGAGCTGTGATACCAGTTCTTTGATCTGTATTTTTGCCATATTTCTCCCTCTAACAAAATTGAAAGAGTGGGCTTCACCCACTCTTGCCAACTACCATATTAGTTATTCGAGCATAGTCATGCTATCATGAATTCGTTGAAATGTCAACCTTTTTGGGAAACTTTTTAAACTTCCAGCCGTTTTACCATGTTTTCGTAGTGAACGCAGGATAACAGGGCTGTCTCTTTGGTGATCGTTCCGGCACGATACAGTTTCAGAAGGCTTCCATCCATGGTACACATTCCCTCCTGGGCTCCGGACTGCATAGCGGAATCCAGCTGGTGGAGTTTCCCCTCCCGGATCATATTCTGAATGGCCGGCGTGGACTTCATGATCTCAAAGACTGCAGTCTGGGAGCCGTCCACAGTGGGTACCAGCTGCTGACAGACCACGCCCCGCAGGATCTGGGACAGCTGGATCTTCACCTGCTGCTGCTGATTGGCCGGGAACACATCCAGGATCCGGTTGATGGTATTCGCCGCGCTGCTGGTATGCAGGGTACTGAACAGCAGCACGCCGGTCTCGGCTGCCGTCATGGCGGCGGAAATGGTATCATAGTCCCGCATTTCCCCGAGAAGGATCACGTCAGGACTTTCTCTCAAAGCAGACCGCAGGGACTCCAGATATCCCGGCGTATCGATGGAGATCTCTCTCTGCGTCACGATGGACTTATCATGTCTGTGGATAAACTCAATGGGGTCTTCCATAGTAATGATGTGTCCGTCACGGGTCCGGTTGATACGGTCAATGATGCATGCCAGCGTGGTGGACTTTCCGTTTCCGGCAGATCCGGTGATCAGCACCAGTCCCTTCTTATTATCCGCCATGGACAGAACACTCTCCGGGATCCCCAGCTGCACCGGGTCCGGCAGTCCGAACCGGATCACGC
>CAMOGZ010000038.1 GCA_946614405.1 uncultured Eubacterium sp.
TTAACAAAGCCCAGCAGGATGCGTTCCTGCCCTTCGTGGAGAAGGGCAGCATCATCCTCATCGGCGCTACCACGGAGAATCCCTCCTTCGAGGTGAACGGGGCGCTGCTGTCCCGCTGCAAGGTATTCGTCCTGCAGCAGCTGACCACGGAGGATCTCACCGGTCTTCTGAGAAGGGCCATCGAGGACCCCAGAGGATTTGGCGATCAGAAGGTAAATATAGAGGATCAATATCTGGAGGCCATCGCGGTGTTTTCCAATGGCGATGCCAGGAATGCTTTGTCCACCCTGGAGATGTGCGTGCTGAACGGAGATGAGAAGGACGGCGTCACCACCGTTACCGCCGAGACCATCGAGCAGTGCACATCCCGGAAGTCTTTGTTGTACGATAAGAACGGGGAGGAGCATTATAACCTGATCTCGGCACTGCATAAGTCCATGAGAAACTCAGACCCCGACGCGGCGGTGTACTGGCTGGCCCGGATGCTGGAGGCGGGGGAGGATCCCATGTACATCATGCGACGAGTGACCCGGTTTGCCGCAGAAGACGTGGGCATGGCGGACCCCCGGGCACTGGAGGTGTGCGTGGCGGCATTCCAGGCCTGCCATCTCATCGGCATGCCGGAATGCTCCGTGCACCTGACGGAGGCGGTGGTCTACTGCTCCATCGCACCCAAGTCCAATGCCATGGAGGTGGCCTATCTGGAGGCAAAGGCGGATGCCATGAAGAGCCTGGCGGAGCCGGTGCCCCTGCACATCCGAAACGCCCCCACCAAGCTGATGAAGGACCTGAATTATGGCAAAGGCTATCAGTACGCCCATGACTATGAGGAGAAGATGACCGCCATGACCTGCCTGCCCGACGCCCTGGAAGGGAAAGAGTATTATCACCCCACCAAACAGGGCCTGGAGGCCAAGTACGGAGAGCGGGTGGCCCAGATCAAAGAATGGAAGAAGAACCATCGGAAATAGTTGGAATTCCGATGGTTCTGTGATACAATAAACGGATAAACGGAAGAGGAGGAAACGGCATGATCCTGATCAAGGAATTCGAGTTCGACGCAGCCCACAATCTGGTGAATTATCACGGGAAATGCGAGCGGCTGCACGGACATACATATAAGCTGGTGGTGAAACTGAAGGGAACCAGAGACCATGAGGATATGGTCTACGATTTCGTGGATCTGAAGAACCTGGTGAAGGAGAACATCCTGGAGGAGTTCGACCATCATTACATCAATGATTTCATTCCCCAGCCCACGGCGGAGAACATCGCCGTATACATCTGGGACAAACTGGCGCCGCTGGTGAAGACGGAGAACGCCTGCCTGTACGAGATCGAGGTATGGGAGACGAAGACATCGGGTATTGTTTATAACGGAGAGGAATCATGAAAGACGTACAGAAGCAGATCGACGAGAGAAATGTATACCTGAACCAGGTGGGGATCAAGGACTTTATGATGCCCATGGAGATCCGGCTGAAGGACGGACAGTGGATGCCCACGGCGGCCCGGATCAGTCTGTTCGTGGGACTGGATGCGAGCCAGAAGGGGACTCACATGTCCCGGTTCGTGGAGGTGATCCAGCGCCACTACCGCATCGACTTCGTCCAGATGAAGGAGATCCTGCAGGAGATCTGCGAGCGGCTGGAGGCCAAGAACAGCTTCATCCGTATGGATTTCAACTACTTCATTGAGAAGAAGTCTCCGGTGACAGAGCGGGCATCCTATCTGAATGTAGAGGTGGAGTATTACGGATCCCTGATCGAGGGCGATTTCGAGTTCGAGATGAAGGTGAAGACACCGGTGACCACGCTGTGCCCCTGTTCCAAGGAGATCTCGGATTACTCGGCTCACAACCAGAGAGCCATCGTATCCATCAAGATCTGCCGGAACAAGTTCCTGTGGATCGAGGACCTGGTGGAGATGGCAGAGAATGCGGCATCTTCGCCGGTGTACTCCCTGCTGAAGCGGCCGGATGAGAAGTACGTAACAGAATATGCCTATGACCATCCTCAGTTTGTAGAGGATGTCTGCCGTGACGTCAAGCTTGCCATCGACAGGCTGGAGGATGTCCGGGCTTATGAGATCGAGGTGGAGAGCTGCGAGAGCATCCACAACCATTCTGCGTACGCGAGGGTAGTGGGATGAGACCGCTGCGGCTTGCGGACGGGAGCCTTCTGGAGTTTACCCGGATGGAGATGATGGGGATCATCAATGTGACTCCCGATTCTTTCTATGCCGGTTCCCGGGCCGGCGGAGTGGATGAGGCCCTGGCACGGGCGGAGCGGATGATCGCAGAGGGTGCAGCCTTTCTGGACATCGGCGGGGAATCCACCCGGCCGGGAGCAGAAGCCGTCACGGAAGAGGAAGAGATCCGGCGGGTTTGTCCGGCAGTCACAGCCATCAAAGAAAAGCATCCGGAGATCCTGATCTCCGTGGATACTTACCATGCGAAGACGGCGGAGGCTGCCATTGCAGCCGGAGCCGACATCATCAATGACATCTCCGGCATGACCTTCGACCCGGATATGGCCGGCGTCGTGGCAGAGGCCGGTGTTCCGGTGGTGCTGATGCACACAGGCGGAAGGCCCGATGTGATGCAGAGGGACCCCCACTATGATGATGTGGCCCAGGAGGTCTATGACTATCTGGATCGTCAGATCCGGTACGCCCTGGATCACGGGATCCACAGTGACCGGATCATCATCGATCTTGGTATCGGATTCGGCAAGACCTGTGATCATAATATAGAACTACTGAAGAACATCGACAAGTTTGCGGATCTGGGAATGCCCCATCTCCTTGCGGTATCCCGCAAGTCCTTCATTGGCAAGACGCTGAATGAGGCAGATCCCGCAGACCGTCTGTACGGCACCATCGCCCTGACTTTGTACGCTCAGGCCCATGGCATCGAGATGGCCCGGGTCCATGACGTGAAGGCGAACCTGGATGCTGTGAGAATGATGGAGGCACTGAAATGAAGACGATCATCGCCCTGGGCTCCAACATGGGAGACCGGAGAAAGTACCTGGAGGATGCCATCACCGAGATCGGTAAGCGCATCGGCGAGGTGACGGCCCGGTCACAGATCATGGAGACCAAGGCTTATGGATATACGGAGCAGGATGATTTCCTGAACATGGCTATCGCTGTTGAAACAGAGATGGAAGCCCATGACCTGCTGCATGAACTGAATGCCATCGAGGCAGAGCTGGGACGGGTGAGGACCATTCACTGGGGCCCCCGGACCATCGATCTTGATATTATATATTACGGCGACCGGCTCATCGATGATGAGGAGCTCCACGTTCCCCACATCGATCTGCACAATCGCGATTTTGTTCTGGTTCCCGTGGCTGAGATCGCGGGGGAAATCTTCGATGTGAGGAGAGGGAAAACAGTGGCGGAGCTTCTGGCTGCGCTGCAGGATCACAATATGGAAGAGGTGAAACAATGATAACTGGAGCACAAGCAATGGTAAAATGCCTGGAGGCAGAGGGCATCACCACCGTATTCGGCTATCCCGGCGTTGCAATTGCGCCATTTTACGATGGCTTGTACGACTCTGAAATCGAACACGTCCTGGTACGCCAGGAACAGGCGGCAGGTCATGCCGCATCGGGATGGGCCCGGATCTCCCGGAAGCCCGCTGTCTGCGTGACCACATCCGGCCCGGGAGCCACCAATCTGATCACGGCTCTGGCCACGGCCTACGCCGACAGTATCCCTATTATCGCCATCACCGGACAGGTGTCCAGCGAACTTCTGGGACGGGATGTATTCCAGGAGGCGGACATGACCGGTGCGACGGAATCCTTTACCAAGTACCGTTACCTGGTGAAGGACGTCAACGACATTCCGCGGATCTTCAAGGAAGCATTCTACATCGCCAACACCGGCCGTAAGGGACCGGTGCTCATCGACGTGCCCGTGGATGTTCAGCAGGCGAAACTGAAGAAAGACTTTGATTATGACGCCATCGAGGTGAAACTCCGTGGCTACAAACCCAGCACCAAGGGCAACAAGCAGCAGATGCAGCGTGTGGTGAACGCCATCAACAAGTCCAAGAGACCTCTGATCTGCGCCGGCGGCGGCGTGATCCTGGGCGGCGGCGAGGAGCACATCCGCAAGTTCGCCGAGAAGACCCGGATCCCGGTGGTCTCCACCATGATGGGGATCGGCGTGCTGCCCAAGGCACACCCCCTGTATTTCGGCATGCTGGGAAATAACGGCAAACCCTACGCCAATAAGGCGGTAAATGAGAGTGACCTTCTGATCATCGTGGGCGCCAGAGTGGCAGACCGCGCCATTGCCCGGCCGTCCCACCTGGAGGATATGGTCTCCATCATTCACATCGATATCGATACGGCAGAGATCGGCAAGAACCTGGGACCCACCATCCCTCTGGTCGGTGACGTGAAGGACATCTTCGGCCGCCTGGCCAAGGAGGAGATCGAGCCCAAGTCTCCGGACTGGGCCGGCATGCTGGAGAACATCAAGCACAGCACCGTGGACAAGCGGGTCTTCAGTGACCACCTGGTGAATCCGAACCTGCTGGTGCAGACTTTGTCCGAGAAGATGCAGGACGACGCCATCTACGTCGCCGACGTAGGGCAGAACCAGCTGTGGTCTGCGGATAACTACGTGATGAAGCAGGGACGTTTCCTGACCACGGGAGGCCTGGGGACCATGGGCTATTCCATCCCCGCGGCCATCGGCGCCAAGATGTGCCAGCCCAAGCGTCAGGTGGTGGCTGTCTGCGGTGACGGCTCCTTCCAGATGTCCATGAACGAGCTGGCTACGGCCCGGGTCAATGAGGTGCCCATCAAGGTCCTGGTCATGCGGAACAAAGTCCTGGGCCTGGTGCGGGAGTACCAGCATAACACGTACAAAGACCGCTATGAGGGGATCAAACTCTATGACCTTCCTCTGTACGACAAGATCGCCGAAGCATATGACATGAAGTACATGCACGCAGAGAACAATGCAGAGCTGGAGGATTGCATCGACCGGTTCCTGGAGCTGGACGACGCCTGTCTCATGGTCTGTGATGTGGACAGCATGAACTACGTGAAATAGAAAGGAGAGAACACATGAAAGGAATATTCTCAGTACTGGTTGAGAACCAGGCCGGTGTTCTTTCCCAGATATCCGGTTTGTTTGCCCGCCGGGGCTTCAACATCGACAGCCTGGCCGTGGGAGAGACGGAGAAGCGCGACGTCTCCAGCATGACCATCGTCTCCACGGGAGATGAGCGGACCATCGATCAGGTGGAAAAGCAGCTGAATAAGAAGATCGACGTCATCAAGGTCCGCCGCCTGGAGGAACTCTCCTGCGTGACCCGTGAGATGATGCTGATCAAGGTGGCATACACGGCGGTGACCCGTCCTCAGATCGTGGAGATCTGTCTTATCAATGGCGCCAAGATCGTCCACATGTCGCCGAAGCACATGACCATCGAGATGACGGCGGAGCCCGATGAGATCCTGAACTTCATCGAGCTCATGCGCAGCTTCAACATCAAGGAGATCCAGCGCACCGGAACCGTGGCCCTGAATAAAGATTAGACAACTTAACAGAAAGTAATATAAGGGGGTTGACAGACAACCCCCTTTGTTCTATATTATAGTTGAACAATGATTCAACTGTTCAACCGTTTGACCGGGCCGATGGACTTTGTTCGGAAGGGAGAGATGAGATGGCACGTATCATAGAAGATGCAGACCGCTGCGACTGCAACATCATACATGAGGAAGTCGTGGACAGCGTACGGGGCAGAATGCCGGACGATGACACGCTGATGGACCTGGGGGATGCCTTCAAGGTATTCAGCGATTCCACCCGGCTGAAGATCCTCTGCGCACTGCTGCACCATGAGATGTGCGTCTGCGACATCTCGGCGCTTCTGGGCATGACCAAGTCCGCGGTGTCCCACCAGCTGCGCATCCTGAAGCAGACCAACCTGGTGAAGAACCGGAGAGACGGAAGAGAAGTCTATTACTCCATTGCCGATGATCACGTAGAGACCATCATCAACAATGGAATGGAACATGTACTGGAATAAGGAGAATACCATGAAGAAGAAATTTAAGATGAACGAGGTCGACTGTGCAAACTGTGCTGCCAAGATGGAAGAGGCCATCAAGAAGATCCCCGGCGTCATCGACGCCAACATGAACTTCATGACTCAGAAGCTCACCATCGAGGCCGATGATGAACGTTTCGACGAGATCATGGCAGAGGCGCAGAAGTGCTGCGAGAGAGTGGACGCAGGGACCAAGATTATTATGGATTAATGTGTAAGGCCCGGGATCTCCCGGGCCTTGACTGATACAGGTGACGGAAATGACAAGCAAACAGAAGAAAACTCTATATCGCATCATCGCATCCGGTGTGATGTTCGCGGTGCTGATGGTGCTGCAGCACACGGTGCTCCATGAACAGGGCCACGCCATCTGGTGGCTGCCTCTGTACGCGGTGCCCTACCTGCTGGTGGGCTACGATGTCCTGCAGAAGGCGTTCCAGAATATCCGCAATGGTCAGGTATTCGACGAGCACTTCCTGATGATGATCGCCACCTTCGGCGCCTTCGGGGTCCAGGAGTATTCCGAGGCCTGCGCCGTGATGCTGTTCTACCAGGTGGGCGAGCTGTTCCAGAGCATCGCCGTGGGCCGCTCCCGCAAGTCCATCTCGGACCTGATGGAGATCTATCCGGACTATGCCAACATCGAGGTGGACGGAGAACTGCAGGAGGTGGATCCCGACGACGTTGAGATCGGCACCATTATTGTAGTTAAACCCGGAGAACGGATCCCCATCGACGGGATCGTCACGGAAGGGGAGTCCATGGTGGACACCTCCGCTCTCACCGGAGAGCCGGTGCCCCGCCGGGCCGCACCTGGTGAAGAGGTCATCAGCGGCTGCGTCAATGGCGCAAGCCTTCTGAAGATCCGCACCACCAAAGCCTTTGAAGATTCCACGGTATCCCAGATCCTGGAGCTGGTGGAGAACGCCTCCAGCAAGAAGGCCCGTGTGGAGAATTTTATCACGCGATTTGCACGTTATTACACCCCGGCAGTGACCATCGGGGCGGTGCTTCTGGCGGTGATCCCGCCTCTGGCACTGGGCGGCGGCTGGCTGGACTGGATCCAGAGAGCCTGCGTCTTCCTGGTCGTATCCTGCCCCTGCGCACTGGTGATCTCCGTGCCCCTGGGATTCTTCGGCGGCATCGGCGCCGCATCCAAGTCCGGCGTCCTGGTGAAGGGAAGCAACTTCCTGGAGGCGGTGGGATCCATGGATACGCTGGTGCTGGATAAGACCGGCACCCTCACCAAAGGCGAGTTCGTGGTGAGCGAGATCGCCCCGGCAGAAGGGTATACGGAATCGGGCCTGCTGGAGCTGGCTGCTCTGGCGGAGGGCTATTCCACCCATCCCATTGCAGAATCCATCCGCACGGCCTATGGCAAGAGCCTGGACCTGGAGCGGGTGACGGATACGGAAGAGGAAGCAGGTCACGGGATCTGCTGCCGCATCGACGGACGAGAAGTTCTGGCCGGAAATCTTCGGCTCATGGAGCAGCACGGCATTTCCTGTGATCCGGTGGAAAGCGCCGGTACCGTGGTGTACCTGGCGGCAGAGGGAGCCTTTGCGGGATCCATCGTGATCTCAGATACCCTCAAGCCCGGCGTCAAGGAGGCCATCGCGGCCATCCACGGAGCCGGGGTCTCCCGGTGCGTGATGCTGACAGGCGACCGTAGGCAAGCTGCCGAGGCAGTGGCAGGAGAGCTGGGAATCCGGAAGGTCCTGGCAGAGCTTCTCCCCGGCGACAAAGTCAAGGCGGTGGAGGATCTCCTTGCAGCGGAACCGGAAAAAGGCAAGCTGGGCTTTGTTGGTGACGGAATCAACGACGCGCCGGTACTGTCCCGGGCGGACATCGGATTCGCCATGGGCAGCATGGGATCGGATGCGGCCATCGAGGCCGCGGACATCGTCATCATGGACGACGACATCGGGAAGATCCCCCGGGTGATCCGCATCGCCCGGAAGACCATGGGCATCGTCAAAGCCAACATCGTCTTTGCCCTGGCAGTGAAGTTCCTGGTGCTGATCCTGGGCGCCCTGGGAATAGCCAACATGTGGGCCGCCGTCTTCGCCGACGTGGGCGTGGCAGTGATCGCCATTCTGAATTCCATGCGGACGTTGAATATGAGATAAGGAACGGCGTGGCGATGATCGACGAGGCTGGTTCCTTGCGGATACTGAATATGAAATAGGGAAACGGGCGCTGCGGCGCTCGTTTTTGCCGTTAACAAGAGGAAAAAGACTTGTTGCCCCTGGGCCGATGGTTTGATACAGTTATAGTAGAAAAAATATGTGGGTGGAAAAGGCCCTTTTTTACGGAGAGTGTAGGGGGTTTCGCGAAAAAATAGCAAAAAACACCCACACGTCGCTGCAGATAACATGGAGAATGCACTATGAATAAAATTGAAAACTATTTACTGGGTATGGATTGCGGCACCACCAACATTAAGGCGGTGATCCTGGGAGAAGACGGCAAGGTAGTCTGTGAGGCCAGCCGCCCGAACACCTTCATCAATCCCGGACCGGGAATGCAGGAGCAGGATGCGCTGAAATGGTGGGACAATGCAGCCCAGATCTTCCGTCAGATCACATCGGAAGCAGGAGAAGCCGTCGTGAAGAGGATCCGCGGTATTTCCGTCAGCTCCCACACTGTATCTCTTCTGCCGCTGGACAAGAATGGCCAGCCTCTGCGCAATGCCATCACTTATCAGGACGGACGCTCCGCCAAGGAGCTGGACGTGCTCATCGAGAAGCTGGGCAGGGACAACTATGTAAATATCATCGGTGCGCAGCCATCCATTGCATTCCTGGCTGCGAAGCTGATGTGGTATAAGAAGCACGAACCGGAACTCTTCGCCAAGACTCATGCACTGCTGCAGTGCAGTTCCTATGTGAACTACCGTCTGACCGGAGAGATGACCTCTGATGTGGACCAGGCGTCCCGCACCCAGTGCATGGACCGCCAGACCAAGACCTGGTCCAAAGAGATCGGCGACGCTATGGGCATCGATCTGGATTCCATTCTGCCTCCGCCGCGTCCGGTGGACGACATTATCGGCTTTGTGACCAACCAGGCGGCCGAGGAGACGGGACTGGTCCCGGGCATCCCCGTGATCGCAGGCTGCTCCGATGCCATGGCATCCATGTATGCTACCGGAATGTCCCGTCTGGGCGAAGCCGGAGAAGCATCCGGAACCACCTCGCTGGTCTTTGTGGGAAGTGAGGTCCCCAGCGATCCGAATTTCCCCATCGTCAGCTTCCCCTGCGCCATCGACGGCGTGCCCTGGCTCTTTGACGGACCGATCCAGGCCAGCGGCGCATCCCTGAAGTGGTACATCGAGACCATGGCAGCAGAGGAGCGCGCTTATGCCGAGGAACACGGCATCAACATTTACCAGTACCTGAACGAGCTGGCACTGGAAGCGCCGGCAGGCTGCCGCGGACTGTTCTACTTCCCGTATCTGCTGGGCGAGAGAGCACCCATCTGGAACAACCATGCCAAAGGCATGCTCATCGGACTCCGCATGGACACCAGCCGTGCCGAGATGGCCAGAGCCATCTTCGAGGGTACCGCCTTCGCCCTGCGCCACGTGATGGAGACCATCAAGGCAGGCGGCGGACAGGCTAAGACCCTGCGCATCTGCGGCGGCGGCGCCAAGAGCCGCACCTGGAACCAGATCAAAGCTTCCATGCTGAAGATGCCGGTATATATCCTGGACGAGGGATCCGGAGACGTTCCGGTAGGCGACGCCATCATCGTCGGCAAGAAGGTCGGCGTATTCAAGAGCTATGAAGAGGCTTCCGCCCGGGCCATCCATGTGGCTGAGATCATCCAGCCGGTGGACGAGTGGGTGCAGGCCTATGACAAACTGTATCCATACTACGTTGAGATGTACAAGCATCTGGACAGCGACCTGGCAAGTCTGAAAGACACCGT
>CAMOGZ010000039.1 GCA_946614405.1 uncultured Eubacterium sp.
GATTGTGAAGGAGGAAGACCATCGGATCCTGCGGGTGGAGGGCGCCCGAAAGGAGTGGCTCCGGCCGGAGGACCGGGGGCAGATCCAGGGGCGGGAGGCTTCGGCGGATCTGCATAAGGGAGTTCCTCTGTTCGCAGATGATGTGGAAGAAGAGGGGCTGACGGCAGATGCGGAGCTGGACCGGTTCGTGGTGAATCTGCCGGAGTCCTGGCTTGCGGCTTATCCCTTTGGCATCCGCAAAGGTGACCGGGCCTATCTTTATCTTTCCGGCAAGTTCCTCCTGGATGCGCAGGTGCGGCAGGCGGACGGGGAGAACCGCAACCTTTCTCTGGTCACAGACGGCAAGAGTGCCGGCATCATCAGCGGACTGGGGGCAGAGGGAAAGCAGTTTGTCGTCACGTATCATGAGTGAGAAAGGAGGGCGAATGAGCCGAAACATCGCATTTATCGGCGGGGACAGCCAGGTAGGGACCACGATGGTGGCCCAGAGCACAGCGGAGCTCCTGGCACAAAGGCAACAGAAGGTGCTTTTCGTTCCGGCCAGCGGTAAACCCGGAGATGACTATTACCAGAACCGGGAGAGACGCAGCATAGATGATATCCGTGCCAATCTGGTGAACGGATATCTGGATCCGGAGGAGCTGAACATGAACCTGATCTGCGAGAAAGGGGTCTGGATCCTTCCGGGAGTCCGGGACCACTTCGTGGGCAAGTATTATACAGATAATAGCATGGAGGCTTTGTTTCAGGCCGCCTCGGGCTATGACTATATTATCGCAGACTGCGGAGACGATTGCCGTATGGGCATCGCTCTGTCTGCTATGGTCAATTGTCCGGAGCGGTTTTTTGTTATCACGCAGCAGAGCAAGTGCACCAGGAGAATGATGCTGATGGAGAAGGGGATCTTCCGGCCCCTCGAACTGAAAGGGGAGCTGATCATCAATAAATACGTCGGCAGCGTGTCGCTTCCCGGGGAGACGGAACTGTCGGGGCTCTTTGAACGGGGATCCGCCGGGTCGGTTCCCTATGTGGAATATGGATGGCAGTGTGAGATCCGGCAGGAGACCCTGAACGGAGCCGGACGGTACCGGCGGGGAGTCTCCGCCATCACAGATAAGATCCTGGATGTGAAGGAGGAGAAGTCATGGAAAAACAGTTTGATCTGGAAGCGTACGTGAGCCGGGAAGGGCGGCGCAGGCCGGAAATGGCGGGAGATACCATGGACGCCTTCGAAGGGATCTGCAGCATGGTGGAGGCCTGCTTTGAGTCTGAGTGGCAGGATACCGACGACCGGGCCAGGAACCGGAAACTGGTCCGGGAGAAGAGAGCCCTCATCGGCTATGAACAAGAGGCTGGCTATTACAAAGAACGGATCCGGGGGATCCTGAGAGAAAAGGGGCTGATGGATGCGCGGCATCCTCCCTGGTATCCGGACCTGACAGAGGCGGTGTTCGCTGAATTGTACGGCCTCTCGGGACTTGCGCCATGGGCCTATGACATGTCGGAGAAGTACCGCAGGTCTTCCTCGGCCAAGCTCATCGGAGACCGCATGTACTGCCTCATCGACGGGACCTCAGAGCTTCAGCCCCAGAGGATCCCGGACCGCAGACGGGAGAAACTGAAGCGGACGCTCCTTCTGGCGACTCCCAATGAACGGCTGGAATATGGATTCCATGAGGTCTATCTCATCAATGGGATCCGCATTACCATCTACTCCGGTAAACGTACCAAGGAGGGGCAGGATATCATGGTGTTCCGAAAGTATATTCTGAAGGAGCTGACCTTCGAGGAAATGGTGCGCCTCCATACGATCCCAGAGGGGGCTCCGGCTTTGTTCCGGCATATGGTCCGGGCCGGGTTTAATGTCCTGTTCGCAGGGCAGGTGCGAAGCGGCAAGACCACCTTCCTTCAGACCTGGCAGAAGTATGAGGATCCCAGTCTGGAGGGGCTGGCCATCGCCACGGATCCGGAGACGCCCTGGCATGAGCTGATGCCGGAGGCTCCCATCATGCAGCTTGTCTGTGACGGGGAGGAGCTGGCAGAGGTGGTGAAATCCCTCCTGCGGGGAGACAATGATTATGTTCTTCTGGAGGAGATGCGGGACGGCCCGGCGTTTCGGCTGGCCCTGGATATCACCAGCACCGGCACCATGCGGAGCAAAGCCACCATTCACGATAACGATGCTCTGAATATTCCTTATAAAATGGCGGCGCGGATCCGGGAAACCTACGGTGGGGACCTGAAGGAACTCATCGGTCAGGTGTACCGGAATTTTGATTATATTTTGGAGTTCTCCCAGCACCCGGAAAACCGCGCCAGGAAGATCATGACCGGGATCCTGGAGCTGAGCTATGACATGGCCCGGGACCAGGTGACTGCAGCCCGGATCTGTCAGTACGACCAGAGACAGGACCGGTGGCTCTGGAATCCGTGGATCAGCGAAGATAAGTACCGTAAGGCAGGCTGGTTTCCGGAGGCGCTGCAGGGAATGGAGCAGTGCCTGAGAGATCTGGCGGACGCATCGCCTCTGATGGGGGCGGAGCCGCTGCACCCGGCCTATTACAAAGGAGGGGACCAGCCATGAGTGTGAGCAGGTGGATGGAGCTGCTGCTTGTTGCCGGCGTTCTCCTCTGGCAGTGGGAAAATCTTCAGAGCATCTGGACGGGGCTGCGCTGGCGTCTTCACCTGCGAAGAAGGCTCCATGCCCCGGCGGCAGATCTCCCTCCGGCGTCCCGGGGAAGGGTGCTGGAGCACCTGGGAGATCTTCTTGTGGTAACAGGAAGTCACAGCCTGATCCGCCGCCCCGAATCTTTTCTCATGATCTGTGTCATCACGGGACTGGGGATGGGGCTGGTGGCTCTGTGGATCAATGGTCCCGTTTTCGGGGTGATCTGCGGGCTTTGTTTCGGCTCGCTGCCCTATATGCTTCTGCGGATCCGCCTGAACCGTCAGAGGATCCGAAGCTCCATGGAGGGGGACATCCTGATCCGGGAGCTCACCAGTAACTACCGGATCCATGGCTGCAACATGAAAGAGGCCATCGAGGTCACTTCGGCCACGCTGGATCAGGCTCCCAACTGCAGACGGATCCTCCAGGACCTTGCCATGGGCCTGAACAAAGCCTACACCACCGAGGAGATCCAGAAACGGCTGAGCCTGTTCCGTTACTCACTCGGCACCGTATGGGGCAGCGCTCTGACCCAGTCCATCTACTTTGCGGAGGTCTACGGGCTGGAGGTGACGGAAGCCCTGGAGGATCTGGGAAGATCCCTGATGAAAGCCAGAAGCATCGTGGAACATTCCCGCAGGGAGAACAGTGAAGCCACCATGATCCTGCGCACACTGGTACCGGTCAGTTATCTGTTCTCTGTGATTTGTGCCTGCCGGTTCTTCGGATTCACGCCGGGGCGGTTCTTTGCCAGCCAGTTCGGCACGGCACTGGGGATGCAGTGGCTGATCATTCTGATCATGATGTACGTCGGAGGCCTTCTGGCAAATGAATTACTGGGAAAGGAGAAGATGGACCTGTGAAGATGAAGATCCGGATCTCTTTCTGGCTGGGGATCTCCCGGTTTCGGAAAGAGAAAGACCTGAACGTGATGGAGCGGCTGCAGCAGAAGATCTGGGACATTCCTTTCCTGGAAGCGCTTCGGAAGGAGCGTCAGGAACAGGAACTGTTCACAAGCTGCATGATCCTGAAGAATCTGGCCATCGTCCAGAAGGGGATGCCGGTGTCCACGGATTATCTGCTGGAGGAGCTGGCTGCCGCAAGCAGTGTTCTGCGGCGGGTCTATATGGAGATCCTGTTCCGGTGGCGGGCAGGGCAGGGGGACCGGTCCTTTGACCCTTTGACGGAGCAGGTGCACAGCATTCATGCGCGGAATTTCGCCTATATCCTGGCGGGGACGGATCAAATCAACCCCGCAGAACTGGTCTCTGCCATGGAATCCTTTGAGGAGGCACTGGCGTCGGAGAGAATGACCAGAGCCCTGAACAGCTCCACCCGGAGGAGCATGATCACCACAGCTATGGCCGCGGCGGCGGTATTTGCTGTTCTGATGAATTTCACCGTTGTGGTGGTGTTCATGGACATGATGAGAATGCTGGGGGGTCTGAGCAGTCTGAATTGAGAAAGGAGGAAGTAAATGAAAAACCTGATCATTATCATTGGTACGGTGATCCTTGGGGTGGTGATCGTAAATACCATGATTCTCGGCGACGGCGATGCGTCTTTGAAAGGAGCCGCCAAAAACGTGGTCGAGAAAGGGACCAAGCAGATCAATGAGATCCAGATAGGGGGGTGATGTGTATGAAAGAACTGATCGTGATCGTTGGCACAGTGGTGTTGGGCTGCCTGATCTGTTCCATGATATGCGGAGACCGTCATAGTCTGAAGGATGCTTCCCGCAAGGTAATGGAAAAGAATCTGAATACCTATAAGGAGCTGCATCAATGAAAGAACTGATGACGGCTGCGGCAAGTCTGGTGCTGCTCATGGTCTTTGCACTGCAGTTCGTTCAGAACCAGGTGGTGTTTCAGCATGTCATCACCATCGACCAGCAGGTGGAGGCCTTCAAAGAAAAGGCCAAGCAGGATGGCTGCATTACCCGTGAGAATGCCCGGGCTCTGCGACGCGCCCTCAGCAAAGAGACCGGCTGCAAGGGAGGCGAGGTGAAGATCACCGGGACCCGGAAGAAGACCAGGCGCGGAGAGCGGATCCATTACCGGGTATCCGTTCCCATCCGAAACATCATCGGAAGTCCCAGGTTCTGGGGACTGAGAAAGGGGAAGAACCAGTTTGAATACGTCACAGACAGGTATACTACCAGCGAATATGCGGGGAGAGGATCATGAAGAATCTGATCATTACGGCAGGGATCGTCCTGTATCTGGTCGCTGCCATGGGATATCAGAACCGGTGGAATATTACATACCACAAAGTGCTGGAACTGAAATACGCTGCGGATGAGGCCGCGGCCACCGCCTGTCTTTGCCTGGACCTTGCTGCTTATGGCCAGGGGAGGATCGATTTTGACAGGGCGGAGGCGGAGCGAAAGGCCAGGGCCATCACGGCAGCCAATCTGAAAAGCCCGGAGTTTGATCTCCGGTTTTTTTATATCTACGGCAGCCGGCCCGGCGTCGGGGTGCATCTGCGAAAGGATGGCCTCGGAGCCAGGTCGGTCTATGAATATGTTGCATTTGATTAACAAAGGAGGACGGAATGAATTACCAGAGTTTCAGAAGCAAGCTGAAGAGCGAAGTACTGACTTATATGCCACCTGCACTGCAGGAAATCGGAACCATCGTTGAGAAGAAAGTGGATAAGGTAAACGGACCGAAAACGGCGATCATCTTCGATATCGGGGATAAGGGGGCCTCGCCGATCCTGTACATGGAGGATATGTATCAGATCTATGATATGACAAAGGATGCGGACGCAGTGATCGAATATGCTGCGGAGGTGTTTATGAAAGGTGTGATCTCCGGCAATGTGATGCAGTCCTATATGACCGATGAGCTGAAAGAAGATCACATCATACTGACGCTGATCAACACGATCCGGAACGAGGAGCTTCTGAAACACGTGCCCCACAGGTCGTTCCTGGATCTGTCTGTGATCTACCGCTATTATGTTCCACTGCCGGACCAGACCTTCAACCTCGTCACCATTACCAACGAGGAGATGGAAGAGAAGGGGCTCTGCGAGGAGGAGCTGTTCCGGATGGCCCTGGAAAATTCCGAACGGCTGCTGCCGGCGAATGTGGAAGAACTGGAGGACATCGGCACGGTGGTCACCAACCATCACGGGCTGGTGGGATCCGCCGTTCTTCTGTACCCGGCGCTTCTTCAGGAGATCGCCTGCCGGGCGGGATGTGACATCTATGTGATCCCGTCTTCGATCCATGAGGCCATCGTGATCCCGGAGCCCAGGATCCGGGCGGAGATCCTTCAGCAGATGATCCGGGAAGCCAACGAGACCGTGCTTCGGCCGGAGGATATCCTGTCGGATTCCCTTTACTGCTACCGGCTGTCCAGCGGGCAGCTGGAGGTGGTGGCAAGCTGCGAATGTGTAAGCTGAGAGAACCTGCACAGACAAGTGATTGCTATTTCCTCTAAATCCATGTATAATAATATCGATTACGGTTTAGGAGGAAATCATGAGTTCACCAGGCGCGGTAGCATTTTCCATATTCGGAATTGACATCATGTGGTACGGGATCCTGATCGGGGCAGCTTTTCTGCTGGCGATCTGGATCTGTTACTGCAGAGCTCCGCGCCATGGTATCCGGAAGGAGTCCATCATGGACTTCGCCCTCTGGCTCATTCCCATGGCCATCATCGGCGCCAGGGTATACTATGTGATATTTTCCTGGGATATGTACCGGGGAGATCCTCTTAGCGTATTCAACATCCGGGGAGGTGGTCTTGCGATCCACGGCGGTATCATCGCCGGATTGCTGACGGCCGTTTTCTTTTGTAAAAGACGGAATATCTCCTTTCTTGAGATGGCGGATCTGATTTTTCCCGCCGTTGCACTGGGGCAGGCCATCGGGCGCTGGGGGAACTTCTTCAACTCAGAGGCTCATGGAACACCCACGGATCTTCCTTGGGCGATCCTGGTGGACGGACAGTACGTACACCCGACCTTTCTGTATGAATCGGTCTGGTGTTTTCTGCTGTTCTGGATCCTGCTCTGGGTGGACCGGCACCGCCGTTTCACGGGGCAGGTGGTTCTGCTGTACGGGATGCTGTACTCACTGGAGCGATTTGGTGTGGAACATCTGCGGACGGACAGCCTGATGATCGGGCCGTTCCGCCAGGCACAGCTTCTCAGTGCCGCAGTCTTTCTGTGCTGTCTGGGAGCATATATCTACCTGAATAAAAAACAACTTGATAAAGGAGCAGAAGAAGAATGAAATTAGGGATCGTTGGACTTCCTAATGTAGGGAAGAGCACACTTTTCAATGCAATCACGAAAGCAGGGGCAGAAGCGGCGAATTATCCGTTCTGCACCATTGAACCCAATGTCGGCGTGGTGACGGTACCGGATGAGCGGATCCGGGTACTCAGTGAACTGAACCACTCCAAGAAGACCATCTATAACACCATCGAGTTCTGTGACATCGCAGGATTGGTGAAGGGCGCATCCAAGGGTGAGGGCCTGGGAAACAAGTTCCTGGGACACATCCGTGAGGTTGCGGCCATCTGCCATGTGGTCCGGTGCTTCGAGAATGACAATATCGTTCATGTATCCGGTAAGATCGACCCTCTCGGGGACATTAATACCATCAATACGGAACTGATCCTCTCGGATATGGAGATCCTGGAGCGCCGCATCAGCAAGACTCAGAAGGTGGCCCGTAATGATAAGGCGGCAGCGGCGGAGCTGGAGATCCTGAAGAAGGTCTACGCCTTCCTGGAGAACGGACAGTCTGCCCGTGCCATGGAGGATCTGGACGATGACGAGGCTGCATTCGTTGCGTCTCTGGATCTGCTTTCTTATAAGCCGATCATCTACGTTGCCAATGTTTCCGAAGAGGATGCGGCAGACCAGGGTGAGAATCCCTACGTAGAACAGGTGAGATCCTTTGCGGCAAGCGAAGGAGCCGAGGTGGTGGTGATCTGTGCTGAGATCGAACAGGAGATCTCGGAACTGGAGGACGAGGAGAAGGCCATGTTCCTGGAGGAACTGGGAATCTCAGAATCCGGTCTGGACAAGCTCATCAAGGCATCCTACCGCCTGCTGGATCTGATCTCCTTCCTGACAACAGGAGAGGACGAGACCAGAGCCTGGACCATCCGTGTGGGCACCAAGGCGCCTCAGGCAGCCGGAAAGATCCATACCGACTTTGAACGGGGATTCATCCGCGCTGAGACCATCGGCTATGAGACTCTGATGTCTCAGTGCGAGGGAAGCATGTCCAAGGCCAAAGAGAAGGGACTTCTTCGCTCCGAAGGAAAAGAATACGTTGTTAAGGATGGCGACATTATTACATTCCTCTTCAATGTATAATTCATCGATTCTTAATACTTGTATGGTAGAGTAAATTGAGTTATTATCGACATAAAGAATGTCAAGTGGGAGGAATACATGTCAGCTGAAGAATTATTTGCTTTACTTGGGGGAGTTGGACTGTTCCTTTATGGAATGACTGTCATGTCGTCCGGACTGCGGAATGCTTGCGGAGATAATCTTCAGGTCATCTTGGAGAAGGCTACCTCGAACCGCGTGATAGCGGTCCTTGTAGGACTTGCGGTAACGGTGCTCGTACAGAGCTCATCCGCAACAGATATTATGGTTATCGGTTTCGTCAATTCCGGAATGATGACGCTGCCGCAGGCCATCGGTGTGATCATGGGAGCGAACATCGGAACCACGGTGACGGCTCAGATCACAGCTTTTAACATATCTGCATATGCACCGATCATCTTGTTCCTTGGTGCGGTAATGTTTTTGTTTATCAAGAAGAGCACACCGAAGTACGTGGGAGAGTTTCTCATGGGATTCGGTATGCTTTTCGTTGGAATATCCATCATGAAGGAGACCATCGCGCCACTTTCGGAGAGTCAGGAGTTTATCAAGATGCTGTCGAATCTTGACAATCCGCTCCTTGCGATCCTGTTCGGAGTTGCCTTCACGGCTCTTCTGCAGAGTTCGTCTTCTTCTACGGTTATTTTCCAGACTTTTGCGATCCAGGGCCTGCTGAGCTATCATTCGGCAGTCTACCTGGTGATCGGCGCAGCCATCGGCTCCGTGACACCGAACCTGATCGCATCTCTGACCACCAACCGGAATGGAAAGAGAACGGCGGTACTGAACCTGCTGTTCAACCTGATCCGTGCGGTGATCCTGGTGATCCTGATCAATCTGTTCCCGCAGATCCTGGAACTGATCCAGAGCCTGTCACCGGACTCCATCGGAAGACAGGTGGCGAATACTCATACGACCTTCGCCATCATCGCAGTGCTTCTGGAACTGCCTTTCACCAACTATATCATCAAGCTTGCTGAGAAACTGATCCCGGTTCTTCCGGAGGAAAACGAGCAGCTGGAGGACCGTTCTCTCATGTACATGGTCAACCTTGCCAGCATGCCGACATCTGTCGCACTGAAGCAGGTGCATCGTGAGATCAGCCGTATGGGAGAGATCGCGACCAAGAATCTGAAACGCGCCATGGAATGCTTCCTGGAGTTTGATCCTGTGAAGGCGGAATCCGTCCACATCCGTGAGGAGAGCGTGGATCTGCTGCAGAAGAGCATCGATGAGGCCATGGTGGACCTGAGGACGCCAGAACTGAGCATGGATACCCTGAAGCGTATCTCTCAGCTTTCCATCGCTGTAACGGACATTGAGCGCCTTTCCGACCATGCTGAGAACATCGTAGAGGATGCGGAGAGTCTCCGCGGTCGTAAGGTGCGGATGAATGAGGAAGCGCTGGAAGAACTGAGGGGGATGTACGCCAATACGCTCCGCATCGTTGAGCTTGCCATGGATATCTTCAGCAATGAAGACTTCAGCAAACTGCCTGAGGTCAATGAGATCGAGGACCGGATCGACGATCAGGAGACGGATCTGGTGGACAGCCACGTCCAGCGTCTGATGCGCGGCGACTGCGAACCTCTGGAGGGGATCGTCTTCACCAATATGGTCAATGACCTGGAACGTACTGCGGACCATGCAGTGAATATTGCCTATGCGCTGTCGGATTCTGAACCGGAGGATATCTGATTCGGGAGCGGCGGAAAGGGCGCTGAAAAAAACTATGGAAATGTGAAAGAAAATGGTTGACATATCCCTTATGATTTGCTAATATATTTCTTGCAGTGATTTTGACGCTGCGAGTGTGGCGGTGTAGCTTAGTTGGCTAGAGCGTCCGGTTCATACCCGGAAGGTCGGTGGTTCGACTCCACTCGCCGCTACCATAAGGGCGCTTAGCTCAGCTGGGAGAGCACCTGCCTTACAAGCAGGGGGTCACAGGT
>CAMOGZ010000040.1 GCA_946614405.1 uncultured Eubacterium sp.
CTCCTTACTCCGTCGTCGAGATAATGGTATCGTTGTTGCGGTCGATCTGGCTGACTTTCATCTTGCTGGCGTCGTTGGGATCCACTTCTTCCAGCAGGCCCAGCAGTTCGGGTCCCAGATAGATGGTCTTCAGGACGTGGTTGCCCAGGGTGACTTTGCTCTGCTCGGTGAAGTTCTTCCCCTTGATGTAGAACTTGCCGCCCACGCTGACGATTTTCTCGATCTTGATCTCCTTCACGCCCATCTTCATGCCCGCTTTCTTGTAGGGGCTCTCCCCGCCGTAGACATAATTGCGTCCGTAGAGCATGTCATAGCCCAGGAGCTTCAGGCCTTCCAGATACTCCGGAGAATCGTGGTCCACGTTCTGGTTGTACCGGGTGGTGGTCCCCTTCTTGATCCCCAAGCGGCCCAGCACCTCTGCAGGCAGCTGGTAAGCGGTAAGATCCTTAGTCTTTTTCTTCATGGGGAAGTTGCTCCAGATCACGTACTGGGTCTGGTACAGATCCTTGGCGTCGTAGTCATCCTCCGTGACATCCAGCGCCGGGATGTGGTCGCCGTACATCACCAGTACCACCTTCTCGTCCATGGCGGACAGGGTGTCTGTCAGTTCCTTCACGAACTGGTCCATCTCATGGACCTGGTTGATATAGTATTCGTATTTATTTTTCATCTCCTCGGTGTCCGCAGTGACCTGGATGGCCGGGTCTGCGATCATCTTCTCCTCGGGGTATTTTCCGTGGCCCTGTACGGAGATAGTGTAGATGTAGTCCGGTCCCTTGGTGGACTTCATGGCATCCAGAATGTGCTCGGTGAGGATCTTGTCCTTGGCCCAGTTCTTGGGGGTCTTCTCCACGTCGCTCATGTACTCCACAGAAGTGAAGGTGTCATAGCCGATGTTGTCGAAGACTTCGTTTCGGTTATAGAAGAGGGCACGGTGGTTGTGGATGGCATGGGTACCGTAACCCATGTCCGCCAGGTCCGTAGCAACACTCTCTGCCGGAAGATCCTTCAGCACGGCTTTGAACGGGTATTCCCCGGGGCCGAAGAACTTCACTGACAGGCCTGTCATGGCCTCGAACTCGGTGTTGGCCGTTCCCGCACCGCAGGCCGGCACCGTCAGGCTTCCGCCGGAGTACTCCGCCATGAGCTTGCGGTAGTTGGGAATGGGGTCCTCCGAGATTTTGATATTATTGAACAAAGTCGGATCGATGAAGGACTCCAGCTGCAGGAACAGGATATTCGGCAGGTCGTTTTCCACCGCCGCGTTGCTGGTCTTGCGGGTCACCACACCCTTGGTGGCGATGCCGCTGTCCTTCACCACCTTCGCCACGGCCTCCTCGGAGTAGTCCGAGGGCTTGGAAATGCCCTGGTTCAGCCATGTATTGATGAAGCAGTAGGGCACTCCGTAGTCGGTGTAGGCATAGGCCAGGTTCCCGAAGAAGGTGGACAGCTTGTCGATCTTGATCATGCCTATGGTATACCCGAAGGTGCAGGCGATAATGAGGATCACCGCCAGGAGATTTCTCTTGATGTTGACATGTGCTTTCTTCTTGGGTCCTTTGATAAACAGGATCACAAAGCCCACCAGCACCAGTACCATCACCACGGCAATTGCCACCAGCTCCGGCACCGACATGTAGTTGGTGATGATGGTGGCCCCTTCTGTTGCCGCGGTCATATCCGCCACAGTGAAGGGGGTCATGCGCTGGGTCAGGATGATGCCGTTGGCCACGCCGATGAGCATCCAGATCAGAACCACGATCGCCATGACGAAGGCCCGCCGCCGGAACAGTGTGGCAACGGACAGGGTGGCCAGGATGATCAGCCAGTTTGCCAGGAACACCAGGGGGTTCGTGAACATGTAAATGAACCCGCCCAGGCCCGGGATCTGCTGCCTTGCCAGGGTCTCGATGATCAGGTTCAGAAGGAACGAGACCACCAGGCACACCAGGAGGCTGTTATGCAGATATTTATCGTAAAAGTTTTTCCATTTCTCTTTTGTCATTCTGATTCAGTCCTATTCTTCCGCAGGTAGGGAGGAGAAGGCATTTGCCAGTGCCGCAAAGTCTTCCAGCGACAGGGTCTCCGCCCGCCGTTTCGCATCGATGCCCGCCTCTTCCAGGCACTGACGGATCTGGTCTTTGTTATACCCGGTCTGTCCCAGGGAGTTCAGCAGGGTCTTCCGGCGCTGGCCGAACCCGGCCTTGACGCAGCGGAAGAACATCTTCTCATCGATGAGATCCACCGGCGGTTTCTCCCGAAGATTCAGCCGCAGCACCGTGGAGTCCACCTTAGGCTGTGGCATGAACACGTGCTTGGGCACCTCTTCCACCAGATCCACCGTGCAGTAGTACTGCACCGCCACGGACAGCGCGCCGTAGGTGCGGCTGCCGGGACCTTCCTTGATCCGCTCCGCCACTTCCTTCTGCATCATGATGGTGATGCTCTCCGCCGGAACGTGGCTTTCCAGAAGCATCATAATGATGCCCGTGGTGATGTAATAGGGGAGATTTCCGATTATTTTAACGCTCTTATATTCTACGTTATCCTCCCGGGAAATCAAGGCGTTCAGGTCAATCTTCATCACGTTTTCATTAATGACCTCTATGTTGTGGTACTCCGCCAGGGTGTCCCCCAAGATGGTGATGAGGTTGCGGTCGATCTCGATGGCGATGACTTTGCCCGCCTTCTCCGCCGCCGCAGCCGTGAGCACGCCAATGCCCGGGCCGATCTCGATGACCAGGTCCTCCGGTCCGATGCCGGCACCCTCGATGATGCCGTCGATGACGCCCTTGTCCGTCAGGAAGTTCTGCCCCAGGCTCTTGGAGAACTGAAATCCGTATCTATTCTTGATGGCCCGTATGGTCTGTGGGTCGTAAAGCTTCATAAAATTCCTCTCTCGTTATTCCGAATCCGTTGAGCCTTGCCAGAAGGCTCTTTCCGTTGCAGTAGCCGATCCCCAGCCGGCCGCAGAGGGCTTCCCGGGCGGCTTTGGCCCCGGCGCCTCCCACAAGTCCCGCAGATACCAGGTCCTCCTGAGAGAAGGTCTCTCCCCCATCCGCCAGGGTGCATCTTGCCTTGGACAAAGCCTCACGGATCGCTTCCGGAGAGGCGTTCTCCACGCCGATGTTATCCTTCTTCCGGGCTTCTTCCCTGGGGAGGAATGCCTCCTTGGCATCCGGGAACCGCTCTTTGATCTTGCGGCGGATCAGACCGCCGGCATGATCGGGGTCTGTAAAAACAATGATGCCGCTTGTACAAGCGGCTTTCTCGATCTGCTCCCACATGGCCGGACTCATGCCAAAACCGTGGGTCTCAATGGTCTCGGCATCCACCGCGCGGCGAATGGCGGCAGTATCATCGCGGCCCTCACAAACGATGATCTCTTTGATCTTATTCTTCATCCATCTTATCCTTCTTGCCTTCCTTATCGAGGATGTACAGGATCTCCCCGGGCTTCACCATGTTCAGCTGAGTCCGGGCCTGTTCCTCGATGTAGTTGCTGTCATTCACATTCTTCAGCTCTGTCTCCAGCTCCGTCTTCTGTTCCTTCAGGGCGGTGTTGGTCTCCTTCAGCTCCGCCTGCTCCCGTTTCAGATCCCAGATGTTCTTCACGGAAAGCAGGAACACGATCAGAAGGACCACAACGATCCCGGTAAGGATCAGCCTCGCCGGATTGAGCTTCTGCTGTTTTTTCTTAGTCTTTGTTTTCCCCATTTTACATTCCCTTTTGTTTCAGCCAGACCTCGGCCTCCTCCGTTCTCTGCGGAACACAGGAACACCGTTCCCCCATGTCGGTAATGCCGGTGTCGTGGCATTTATCGCAGTAATATTTCAGATCGGTATAATCCATCTCATAGTTGTTCTCCGTCAGGAGGACAGCTCTTTCTGCGGAAAGTTCATCCATCTGAGCCCGGATCTCCGGACCCTGCTCTCCTTCGTTCCCCATGATGAGAGCCCGGGACAGGATGGCGCCCAGTTCCTGGATCCGGTTGTCGATCTCCCGGATCCGCGGGATCTGCGAATAGACCTCCTGGGTCCGCGCCTCCGCCTCGTGATTGGCCTTGTTCCGCAGGTATTCATAATATTGCTTCAGCTGGGCCTGGCTGACCACGACCTTCTTGTTGACATCGTCGTCGCCCCGCCGGGCCGCCTCATTCTTCCAGTTCTCCAGCACCTTGTTGACGTAGCTGAAGTTGGGATTGGAGATCCCAACGGTCCTGGCGCAGGCCTCCAGTACCCGGTCCATGTTATATCCATAGGTATCGAACCAGGTGTCCATCATCTTCCGCTCCGCCTCAGAGGCATTGCGGTTGAAACCAAGAGCCTGCAGGACTCTGCGGTACTGATAGTGCCGCTGGTCGGTCTCCGTCAGATGCTCCTTCACTGCATCCACCGTGGACAGCCCTTCGGCAGCCCAGCCATGGATCACGCTGTCCATATAGCGGAGACTCTGTTTTCCTTTCTCTTCGCAGTAGGTGATCCCATAGAGGACCACCTCCGGCGTAATTCCGTCGTCCGTGACCCAGGACAGGATCCGGGTCACCTCCGTAGAGCTGAGGCTGCGCCCCATGGCCCGCTCGATGTCCTGGAACATCTTCCGGAAATTCTCGTTGCCGAATACCTCCGGGCTCACCGGCTCCTCCGGGGCGATGGCCGCGGGACTCTTTCCATACATGAGTTCCTTCAGACTGACGAACTCCACGGTGAAATCCACGCCGCCTTCCTCATCCAGATAGATCTTCCGGATCACGCCCATCTTCTCCCAGTAATCCCAGGCATCGGCGATCTTCTTCTCCGGGATCCCCAGCTGCCGGGCCATGACCCGGTCCGAAAGCTCCATCCCGAACTCCGCGTACATGCAGGCATAGACATACACCTTGACATAATCCCCCGGTGCGGAAGGAAGGTATTCATTGATAAAAATATTCTCGATCTGCGAATCCAGCAGATAGAAATCCTTGATCTGTTCCCTTTTGAATCTCATATTATCACGCTTTGTTGCTGAACTTGGTATACCGCGCCACCCACGTCAGATCGATGGTGGCCGTCGGACCACTTCTGTGCTTCGCCAGGTTGACCTCGCAGACCCCCGGTTTCTCAGACTCATCGTTATAGTAATCATCTCTGTAGAGGAAGATGACGATGTCCGCATCCTGCTCGATGGATCCCGACTCTCTCAGGTCGGACAGCACCGGCCTGTGATTGGGCCGCTGCTCCGGCGCACGGGATAGCTGAGACAGCACGATGACCGGGCAGTCCATCTCCCTTGCCAAAAGCTTCAGGTAACGGGACAGGTTACTGATCTCCTGCTGGCGGCTGTCTGCGCGCCCCTCGGATTTCATCAGCTGCAGGTAGTCGATGACCACCAGGTCCAGTCCCTGCTCCGCCTTCAGACGGCGGCATTTATTCTTGATCTCAAACACGCTGAGATCCGGCGTATCGTCGATGCTGATCTTGGCCTTGGACAGCCGGTCCGCCGCCACCATGATCTCTTCCCAGTCCGTGGCGGACAGCATGCCCTTCTTCAGCTTCTCCATCTCCACCTTGGCTTCCATGGCCAGAAGTCTCTGACCCAGCTGCTCCTTGGACATCTCCAGGCTGAAGATGAGCACGGATGCGCCGCCCTTCACCGCGGCATTCTGTGCCACGTTCAGTGCAAAGGCGGTCTTTCCCATGGCCGGTCTTGCGGCCAGGATGATCAGATCCGATTTCTGCAGTCCGAAGGTGATGTCATCCAGCATGGTGAATCCGGTGGTGACGCCGGTGATCTTGCCCTGGTTCTTGGCGGCCTCTCCCAGGATCTCAATGTCCGTGATCAGCACGTCCTTCAGGGCGGTATAGTCATTCTTCTGGCGGCTCTGGCCGATGCGGAAAATCTCCTGCTCCGCATAGTTCAGGATCTCGGAGGTATCCTGATCCTCGTCAAAACTCTTCTCCCGGATGTCCTCCGCAGTGCGGATCAGTGTGCGCATGGTGGACTTCTCCGAGACGATGCGGGCATACTCCGCGGCATTTCTGGCGGAGGGCACCTCGCTGGAGAGGCTCCCCACGTAGGCTCTGCCGCCTACGGTCTCCAGGACTCTCTTGCTCTTCAGCTCGTCACATACCGTCACAAAGTCCACCGGCTTGTTTTCCCGGAACATGTCAAGAATGACGCCATAAATCTCCTTGTTGGCGCCATCATAGAAATCTTCCGGGCGGAGGATCTCCACCACGTCGGACAGGGCTTCTTTACTCAGCAGGCAGGATCCCAGAACGGATCGTTCTGCTTCCAGATTGTGCGGAGGGATCTTCTCTGCCATCAGTCAGTCACCTTTACCGTAAGAGTTGCGTTTACTTCAGAATATAACTTCATCTTTACATCAAATGTGCCAAGAGCCTTGATGGGCTGTGCCATCTGGATCTTCTTCTTGTCGACTTTGATCTGGTGCTGCTGCTCCAGGGCGTCGCTGACATCCTTGGATGTGATGGATCCGAAGAGTCTGCCGCCTTCGCCGGCCTTGGTCTTGATGACGACTTCCACATTTCCGATCTTCTCAGCCAGCTCCTCTGCCGCAGCCTTGCGGGCAGCCTCTTCCTCTGCCTTCTTGGCCTTCACCTTCTCCAGGGTGTTGATGTTGCCCTTGGTTGCTTCCAGGGCCCAACCCTTGGGGATCAGCATGTTTCTGGCATATCCGTCACTTACTTTCACTACGTCTCCGGCCTTGCCGGTTCCCTTGATGTCTCTGTTCAGAATTACGATCATTTCTATTTTACCTCTTTTCGTTTACTGCTTTCTTAACGTACTCCAGCACCTCTTCCGGGGTCATGTCGACCTGGGCTCCCGCGGTGGTCAGATGGCCGCCGCCTCCCAGCTTCTCCATGATGACCTGGACATTGATCTCTCCCAGAGATCTGGCACTGATCACGGTCTTTCCTTTGTCATTGCGCCCGGCCACAAAGCTTGCCCGGACATCTTTAATATTCAACAGTTCATCCGCCACCTGTGAGTGGATGATCTGGGCCTCACGGTTCTCTCCTTCGCAGATGGACGTGGCCACACCGTTACTGTGGATCGCCGCCGATGCGATGGCTCTGGCCCTCACCCGGAAGGACTCCATGTCGATCTGGAAGAATCGCTTGACCTCGGTGGTGTCGGCTCCGGAACGTCGCAGCCATGCCGCCGCCTCGAAGGTCCGCACGCCGGTCTTCACGGCGAATCGGTTGGTATCTATGGTCATGCCGCCCAGGAGCGCCTCTGCCTCCAGCTTCTCCAGCACCCGCTTGGGTCCTGCGTACTGCAGGATCTCCGAGACCAGTTCCGCTGCGGAGCTGGCATAGGGCTCGATGTAGGACAGTGCCGCGCCCTTGATGGCGTCGGTGGCCCTTCTGTGATGGTCGATGATGGCGAGCTTGGCTCCGGACTCCAGCAGTCCCGGGCACTCCAGGTAGCTGGCTCTGTGGGTGTCCACGATGACCAGCAAAGTCTTCTCATCCGCCCAGTCCATGGCCTGCTCCCCTGTCACAAAGTGGTACTTGCCGGTTTCTATGGCCTGTTTGTATATGACCTGAAGAGATTCGTTTACTTCATTCAGGACGATGGTTGCATCCTTGCCGTTCATCTTGCAGACACGGAAGATTCCCAGAGCAGATCCGAAGGCGTCCATATCCGGATTGGTATGGCCCATGATGTAAATACGCTCCGCCTCTCCGATCATCTGCTTCAGTCTGTGGGCAATGACCCTGGATTTGCCTTTGTTCGCCTTCTCCACGGTCTGCAGCTTGCCGCCGTAGTAGTCCGTCTGGTTCTCATCCTTGACCACAGCCTGGTCTCCCCCGCGGCCGAGGGCCATGTCCAGCGCGGCGCTGGCGTTCTCCTCGGTGTCCACGAGATTCTCCCCGCCGACACCTACGCCGATGGAGAAACTCATTGGGAAGTCCGCTTCTGTCTCGATCTGCCGCACCTCGTCCAGGATGGCAAACTTGCTGTCCGTCATCCCCTTCAGGAAGGCATGCTCGAAATAGAAGACATATTCATTCTCCTTGTGTCTTACGATGGAGGCCTTGTTCTCAGCGGCCCATTTGCGGACGGTCTTGTCCAGCAGGGACGTGATGGACATTCTCATGTCCGGCGGCGTGCTGGCGATCAGCTCATCGTAATTGTCGATGCGCACGATGCACACGCAGGTCTTCTCTGCCTCGTATTTCGCCCGCAGCTTGGCATAGCCGGTGACGTCGTCAAAAAATACGTAAATACTGGGGTCCTCTTCCGGCCCCTCCAGGCTTGTGTGGATCTGGAAACTCTTGTCGCTGCGTTCCACGATCTTGCCGGTTCCTCTGTCGACGTAGCTCTTCAGCTCCTCCAGCTTGCAACCGGTCAATGCGAAGAAATCGCTCCCCACGATCTCATCGTAGATGAAGACCTCTCCGATCCGGCTGTTGCAGGCCACGACCTTTCCGTTGCTGTCTACGATACAAACAGGAACAGGGACTGCCTCCAGCAGTCTTTTCTCAAAAAAACTCTCACTCATTGTTCTGTCCTCACAGGGCACCGTATAGTCTGCCCATCATAATATTGTATCACAGGAAGAACAGTTCTGCAATGCAGATTAGCTCTTGTCCAGGCGGTTCTTCTTGGATCCGTCGATATTGCAGATGTAAAGATGATCCACGTACTCACCATTTTTGTCGAAGTCGAAGTACATCAGTTTATTGTTCTGGCAGCAGAGGTACCGGACATTGGTATCCTCGATGACGGTGAAGCTGCCATTTCCGTCTTTATCCACGGACTTGATGCGGTTGTCCGCAGAGGGATCGCCGAAGTATACCTTATCCCCCTCCACCAGGAGCACGTCAACGGAGACCTCCTCCGCCAGCACCTTGGTTTCCTTGGATTTCAGGTCGATCCGCACCAGGGATGTGGTCTCGGCCTCATCATCCTCCGGCCGCACCAGGTAATAGCCGTAGGTCCCGTCGGTGACAAAGCGCATAGCCCGGTCCTCGGTGACCAGGGCGTCCTTCTCCGTCTCCATCTCGTAGACGTGGACCTTCTCGTCCTTTGCGTCCACGTAGTACACCAGGTCCCCTGCCACAAAGTTATCATAGGTGGTCTTCACCATGATGGCCTCGCTCTCCGTACCATCCAGGTTGCAGCGGTAGAATGCGACATTATTGAACTCGTAATCTTCTCCCTCACCCAGATTGTAGTAGATCTCATCCCCCACGATCTGAACATCCATGGCGTCCTCGATCAGCGTGGTCTCACCCTTGCCGTCGGGAGCCATGCTCACCAGAGCAGGACCGAGATCGCGGTACCACAGCACCGCGTAGAGAACGTCATCCTTGAAGGTGATATAGGTGGGATCGCAGTCCTGCACCAGGACCTGATAATCCTTGCCGTCCAGATGGGAACGCACCAGCCGGCCGTTGCCGCTGTCCGCGTCAAAATCGGTGAAATAGACCCAGTCCTTCCAGATGGCAAAGACTCCCTCACTGTTGTGATTGCTCATCTCCCGTTTCACCGTATCATAATCGATGCCCTCCGTCTGGATCAGTTCCGTGCTGTCCACCTGCTGCTGTTTCTGGTCCTGGACATCCTCCTTCTTCTGCATGGTGTGGAATACCGCAGCCACCAGGACCACCGCCACCACCAGAAGAGCGATCAGGGCTCGTTTGAAATTCTTACTCATAGGTTCCCCCTTTCTATGTGTAAGTATTATACCATAAA
>CAMOGZ010000041.1 GCA_946614405.1 uncultured Eubacterium sp.
CCCTTGCCACCGGATGATCCGGCATGCGGATCCCCACCGTATCCAGTCCGCCGGTGGTCACATCCGGAACCACGGGAAGGCGCGGCACGATCATGGTCATGGGTCCCGGCCAGAAGGCATCCATCAGGATCTCCATATCCCGGGTGATCCGTTCCGTCAGCCGCGCCACATCGTCTTTAGACGATATGTGCACGATGGTTGGATTATCAGAGGGCCGGCCCTTTGCCTGATAGATCCGGGCCACCGCCTCCGGGTTCAGAGCATCTGCTCCCAGCCCGTAAACTGTCTCCGTGGGAAAAGCCACCAGACCGCCTGCCGCAATGATCTCCGCTGCCTCGCGGATCCCTTCGGTTGTATCATTCAGTAATCTTGTTTCCATTAGAAATCGTTCATCTTCCTTGCCTGATCGTCGGTGGTCAGAGCATCGATGATCTCCTCGATGTCTCCGTCCAGAATGGACTCCAGCTTGTACAGGGTCAGGCCGATGCGGTGATCGGTGCATCTGCCCTGCGGGAAGTTGTAGGTCCGGATCCGCTCAGAACGGTCGCCGGATCCGATCTGGTCCTTTCTCTCTGCGGCGATCTTGTCTGCCTGCTCTCTCTGCATCTTATCATAAAGCCGTGCCTTCAGGACCTTCATGGCCTTCTCACGGTTCTTGATCTGGGACTTCTCGTCCTGGCAGGTGACCACCAGTCCTGTGGGCAGGTGGGTCAGACGCACGGCGGAGTCGGTGGTGTTAACGCACTGGCCGCCGTTTCCGGAAGCGCGGTATACGTCTACCTTTACATCGCCCGGATCGATGTGGACTTCCACATCATCAACTTCCGGGAGCACAGCAACCGTTGCCGCGGACGTATGGACGCGGCCTGCAGATTCCGTCTCCGGTACCCTTTGTACGCGGTGAACGCCGCTCTCGTACTTCAGGCGGGAGTATGCTCCCTTGCCCTTGATGAGTACCTCGGCCTCCTTGATGCCGCCGATGCCGGTGTCGTTCATGTCCATGATCTCGATCTTCCAGCGATGACGCTCGGCGTAACGGGTATACATGCGCAGCAGGTCACCCCCGAACAAAGCCGCCTCGTCCCCGCCGGTTCCGGCGCGGATCTCGAGGATGACGTTCCGTTCATCGTTGGGGTCCTTCGGGATCAGCAGGACCTTCAGCTCAGCAGCCAGCTTCTCGATGTTCTCTTCCTGCTCCGCCACTTCTGCCTTGGCCATGTCGCGCATTTCCTCATCGGACTCGTTCTCCACCAGATCCTTGGCGAATTCCAGTTCCTCCACTGCGCCCTTATATTCCAGATATTTCTTGACGATGGGCTCCATCTCGCCCATCTCCTTCATATGTTTCTGCCACACGCTCTGGTTGGCGATGACATCCGGATCCGCCACCACCTGCGTGAGCTCATTATATTTGTCGACTACACTATCTAATTTTTCAAACATGTTTCTATCTCTCCTTGTCGCTCTAACATGTTATTCTATCATAGTTCCGGGACATTTGCCACTTTATTTATTCAAAAGAATCCTCTTTGGTAATGGCCAGTTCTTCGCTCTGCGGTTTCCCTTTCTGATTCAGCTTGGAGACGATGACGGCGCAGGATGCATCTCCTGTAATATTGACCACCGTCCGTCCCATATCGAAGATCCGATCCACGCCGGCGATCAGGGCGATGCCCTCCACCGGAAGACCTACTGCCTGCAGTACCATGGCCAGCATGATGATGCCGGAACCCGGCACACCGGCGGTTCCGATGGATGCCAGAACAGCCGTCAGGATGATGGTAACATACTGGGCCGGGGTCAGCTCCACGCCGTAGCAACTGGCGATGAATACCACGGATACCCCCTGGTAGATGGCGGTTCCGTCCATATTGATGGTGGCTCCGAGGGGCAGAACGAAGGATGCGATCTCATGCTCGGCTCCCATCTTGTCGCAGCATTCCAGTGTGATGGGAAGGGATCCCACGGAAGATGATGTGGAGAAGGCAAATGCCATGGCCGTACTCATTCCTTTGAAGAAGGCGATGGGGCTCATGTTCACCAAAAGCTTCACGGACAGGGAATACACCAGCACGCAGTGAAGCACGTATGCGATGTAGGCTGCCAGGATCACCTTGGCAAAGGACCCCAGCACCATGGCGCCGTTGGCTGCCACCACCGGTGCCAGCAGGCAGAACACGCCAATGGGGGACAGCGCGATGATCATCTCCATGGCCTTCATGAAGATCTCATTCAGCAGATTGATGCCGCTCACGGCGTCTCTTCCCCTCTCGCCCAGCAGCACCACAGCAAATCCCAGGATCAGCGCCATGACGATGACCTGCAGCATGGTGGCGTTCAGCAGCGGATCGATGAAGTTGGAGGGGAAGATGTTCACCAGAACATCCATAAAGGGAGTTGGCTCTGTAGCCTCATACTCCAGACCGCTGGTGGCAAGTTCCGGGAAGGTCCCCTTGAACAGGAAGGCGATCCCCACGCCGATGACCATGGCCAGTGCTGTGGTGATGAAGAAGTAGACTACGGTCTGCACGCCGATCTTTCCCACTTTCTTCACGTCGCTCATGGAGACCACGCCTGCCATGATGGAAAACAGGACGATGGGCACTACGATGAATTTCAGCAGGTTCAGGAAGATCGTCCCGAAGGGCTGAATGTAGGTGGTAAGGAAATCCGCCTGCTTCTGAAACAGCAGGCCCACCACCACCGCCAGTGCCAGAGCGATAAAGATCTGTGTCGCCAGGGGCATCTTCTTCTTTTCTTTCGTCATAGCGTTCCTCCTTATCATTTCTCAAAAGGATTGTCTTTCTTCCGGCGCCCCTTGCCCATCTCGAAGGGATTGCCCATGGGCTCGTCATCCACATCGATGACGGTGCGGTCCTTCTTATGGGGCAGGCCCAGCTTGGGGCGCTTCGTGTGGGGAAGGCCGATCTTCGGTTTGCCCAGGCGGAACTGCTTCGGTTCTTCCGGTTCTCTCTCCGTCTCTATTGCATTTTCCGTCCCGGTGCTGTGCCAGGTGTCCGCAGACTCTGCATCATCCTCCGGCGAGTCCTCCTCATCCTCAAAGCGGAACAGGGTGAATTCGTCATCGTCTTCATCGTCGTCATCAACATCGTTATCGGATTCTGCATCGCCGCCTTTCTTCTTGCCTTTCTTACCACTCAAGGCTCCGAACCCAACCGAAAGCAGCGGGAACAACACCATCGCCAAAACCAGCAGAGCGAAATCGCCACTGCCGTCGTCCTCCCCGAAAAAGCCCCCGTCTATTTCGCTGCTGAGCTCGCTGGCTCCCACAGTCTCCGTTTCATATGGTCCGTTGGGATCCCACCAGCCTTCGGCCTCGGCTTCTCCCACCAAGTTGTCATCCGGGTCATAGAAAGAGATCTTCACCGTTGACCACTCCAGGTCCTCCGGCGCTTCGCCATAGTCCCCGAACCAGAACCGGGATGCTGCTTTGGTCCCATCCAGTTCAAGTTCCTGATAAAAATACTCTTCCTCGTCATCTTTATTGGCGATCATCAGAGTTGCCGTCTCTGCCTCCTCCGGGGGACAGAAGAATACAGTCTCCATCAGGGCCTCTGAGTCCGGGTAGGACTCGATATCCACAAAGTCCTTCGGCTCCCATACCACCATCGCTTCTACCGGCTTCAGATCCACCTCCTCCGGATCTGTATGCGGCGTGATCTCAGAGTCCGCAAAGGCGGGCACGGCCAGGACTATTACCATCAACAAAGCCAACAGGCAAGCTACTGCGCTCTTTCTCATTTTGTCATCCCCTTTCTGCCATCTTAATGATACATGATTTACCGCAGAAAAGCAATCTGCACGCAAAAAGGCTGCGCCTGTTTCAGCGCAGCCTCACTGCATTTCTTTACAGATTTCCCACCATGGTGCGGGGATCCAGATTGATCACTTTATTATACTTTTTCTTCGTGACCTTCGTCTTGGAATAGGTATAATCATACCAGGAAACATATCCGTCCTCGTCTGTCAAGGTCATCCGGGTCACCAGACCCTTTTTCTTCTTGTAGGAGTATTTGATCGTATAATTATTATCCTTGACATACGATTTGATCAGACCGCTTTTGTCATAGTAGTTCACAATATCCACATAAGCAGTTCCACTTGTGATCTCCCGGATCTTCTTCAGTTTCCCCTTCTTCAGGGTGGTCTTGAATTTCACATCCCCGCCGCCGTCACCGGTGAACTTATAGGAAACGAGATATCCCTTCTTGTCATACTTATAAGCGTAATGTTTATACTTTCCCTGAATGAAATTAACGTAGTTGAGCTGTCCCTTCTTATTGAACTTCATCACGGCATACTTCTTGCCGTTTTCCTTGATGACGACCTTTCTCTTGGTCCCCTTCTTATAGGTATACTTCAGGGTCAGCACATTCTTCTGGGACACGGAGCCCTCTTCATAGTACTTGTAGACGATCTTGATGGGGTCGCCCTTCTTATTGTACTTATAGCTCTCCTTGCTGGCGATCTGCTTCACGCCCGCGTCTTCCCAGTAATATTCCGTGATGGTCTTCGGTAGTTTATACTTGGTCGCCGCGTGTGCCTGGGTCTCTGGGATCATGGCGGAGAATACGATGGCCAGGATCGTACAAAGCAATACTGCCAGGGATTTTCTTACGATATTACTCATCTGCGATACCTCCAGATTTCAACTGATCGATCAGCCTGCAGCCTTGATGACAACAAACACGAGCTCGATCTTCTGCTTGGTCTTCTTATTCTTGAAGGTCACGACAACAGACTGAGGATTCTTTCCAGTGAGGGTCACCTTCTTGCCATTTTTGATCTTCTTCGGCGTGATATTATATCCTGCCTTCCGGATCTTTGTGATCTTCCAGCCCTTCTTGGCCTTGACTACCAGCTTGCCACTGATTTTCTTCGAGTTTTTCCAGTACTGTTCCGCCTTTTTAAATTTCTTCACATAGTTCTTCTTGCCGATTTTGAAAGTTTTTGCCGGATTGATATACTTCTCAGCGATGAATTTGACATCAAAATAACGATACTCCTTGGTTCCTTTTTCTTTGGCATAAACATGGATCGTCGTTTTCCCGGGCTTCAGAGCGATGGCAGTCAGGCCATCTTCATTGTTCAGTTTTACGACAGTCGGATCATCAACGGTGGTCTTCTCCATGTCGATCTTATAGTCTCCTGGGTTACATACCCATTTGGCGTTACCGGTATAGAGATTTGACTTCTGCAGCGGATAATAGAAAGACTTGATTTTCGTCTCAATCGGCACTTCCGGGCCCTTGGCCGCAAAGGCCATACTGCTGCTGGCCAGAACGGTGGTGACCACCAACGTCAGCATGGTTACAACTGTAATCAGCTTGTTTCTTTTCGTCTGTTTCATTCTAACATTCCTCACTTTCTTTTGAATAACAATTCTGACTTTATTGTATATTTAGGACTCTTTTGTGTCAAGGTGATGGCTTTCAATATTTTACTGCCATCTTCACCATTGCATCACCAAAAATACATAATAAATGTCTTTACATTTGCCTTGACTAATGGTATATATTAGTCGATGGACGGTATTCCATACGGAAACTGTACCCCGTGACAACCCCGAGACGAAAGGAGCAACAGACACGTCACCTACCGAAAGAGGTGATTCAATGAAAACAGGATTCATAGGAGCAGGGAAAGTAGGATTTACCCTTGGTAAGTTCTTCTCAGAAAAAGGCGTTAAGGTTACAGGCTACTCAAGCCGCAACACTTCATCTGCCAAAGAGGCAGCACAGTTTACAAGCAGCAGATACTTCCATGAGATGGGAGATCTGATTCAAGAGAGCGACGTGTTGTTCCTGACTGTTCCAGATGCTGCGATCACCCCTGTGTGGGACCAGGTCCGGCAATATCCGATTCGGGGAAAATATATCTGTCACTGCAGTGGAGCGCGATCCGCCGAGGATGCGTTTCCGGGCATACAGCAGACCGGTGCATACGAATATTCCGTTCATCCGCTCTTCGCCGTAAGCGATGCATATACCGCTTACCAGAAGATACCGGATGTTTTTTTTACCATTGAGGGCAACACCGCTCACCTTGGTAAGATGATGGAATTTCTGAAGAATGCCGGCCTGCAGGTCCAGGTGATCGATCCGTCCTGTAAAACCAAGTACCACGCTGCGGCATCGGTGGCCAGTAATCTGGTCATAGGGCTTCTGGATATGAGCCTTTCGATGCTGGAGGAATGCGGATTCTCCCGGGAGGCCGCACTGGGGGCACTGACCCCGCTGGTCCGGGGGAATGTGGAACACGTCCTTACGGATGGTCCCGCGGCAAGCCTCACAGGTCCCGTGGAACGTGGTGATACGGAAACGGTATGCAAACACCTGAACTGTCTGGATACCCCATCCGATCGGGCTTTGTACTCACTTCTGTCAGAGAGACTGATCCCCCTGGCGAAGGCAAAGCACCCGGAGCGTTCATACCGACCGCTCGAAGAGTTATTGAGATCTTTTGAACAGGAGGAACTGTAGAATGAAAAAGACAGTGTGCACTTTCAGAGAAATGAAGGAACGCGGAGAGAAGATCAGCATGCTCACATGTTACGATTACTCTACTGCCAGACTGATGGACGGCCACGTTGACGCCGTTCTGGTGGGTGACTCCCTGGGCAATACCATGTTGGGTTACCCCGATACTCTGTCGGTCACGATGGAAGACATGATTACCTTCGGCAGAGCCGTCTCCCGCGGAATGCAGGAGACCTTCGTGGTCATCGACATGCCCTTTATGTCTTATCAGGCATCCATGGAGCAGGCGATGATCAACGCAGGCCGCCTCATGAAGGAAGGCCGGGCTCAAGCCGTTAAATTAGAGGGCGGCGCCAGTGTGTGCCCCCAGATCAAGGCCATGACCACCGCCGGGATCCCGGTGATGGCCCACATCGGCCTGACTCCCCAGTCCGTAAACGCCTTCGGCGGAAACCGTGTCCAGGGAAAATCCGAAGAGGCTGCCCGTCAGCTCATCGAGGATGCTCTGGCCGTACAGGAAGCCGGCGCTTTCTCCGTGGTACTGGAATGCATCCCGGCGGAGCTGGCCGCAGTGATCACCGCCAAGCTTGACATCCCCACCATCGGCATCGGCGGCGGAACCGGATGCGACGGACAGATCCTGGTCTATCAGGACATGCTGGGAATGTTCACCGATTTCAAGCCTAAGTTTGTCAAGCACTTCGGAAACATCGGCGAAGAGATGACCAAGGCCTTCGACGCCTACAATGAGGAAGTCAAGGGAGGACTCTTCCCGGACGACGCCCACTCCTTCCACATGGGGCACCCTGAGACCCTGGAGCGCCTGTACTATGTGAAGAGCAGCGATGCACCGAAGGAAGAAGAACGGAAACTGGGCTAACCTGAAAACTCACGCCGGCCCGGAATGCCGGCTGATACAACCGAAAACCCGCCGGCTCACATCGCCGGCCGATACACCTGAAAACCTGCGCCGGCCCGGAGCGCCGGCCGATACCAATACAGATAAGGAGAGGAAACATGAAAGTAGTAAATACCATTGCAGATCTGCGCGCACAAGTAAAAGAATGGAAGGCAGAGGGCCTGACCGTTGGGCTTTGTCCCACCATGGGCTACCTCCACGAGGGACATGCAAGCCTGATGGACGCATCCGTCGCCGCATGCGACCGCACCGTTGCCTCCGTCTTCGTAAACCCCATCCAGTTCGGACCCACCGAGGACCTGGCTACTTATCCCAGAGACTTCGACCACGACTGCAAGCTGCTGGAGGAGCACGGAGTAGACCTGGTGTTCCACCCGGAAGACAGCGAGATGTACGCTGATGACTTCTGCACCTTCGTGGACATCAACACTCTGTCCGACACCCTCTGCGGTGCCAGCCGTCCCATCCACTTCCGCGGCGTCTGCACCGTCATCACCAAGCTGTTTAACGCCGTGAACCCGGACAAAGCTTTCTTCGGCAAGAAGGATGCTCAGCAGCTGGCCATCATCCGCCGCATGACCCGTGACCTGAACTTCGACGTGGAGATTGTGGGATGCCCCATCGTCCGCGAAGCTGACGGCCTGGCTAAAAGCTCCAGAAACACCTACCTCAGCCCGGAAGAGCGGAAGGCTGCTCTGATCCTGAGCCGCACCATCCGTCTGGGACAGGACATCGCCGGCGGCTGCGAGCGTTCCTCCGCCAAGCTTCTGGCAGCCATGCGCGCCAACCTGGCCACAGAGCCTCTGGCTGACGTAGAGTACGTGGAAGTCGTAGACGGTCTGTCCATGCAGCCCGTGGAGCAGTACAAAGACGGCGACCTGGTGGCTATGGCCGTACGCATCGGCACCACCCGCCTCATCGACAACTTCACCGTAGGCGATCCCGCCATCGATGTGGCACTGTAAGGAAAAGACAGGAGGGGAAAACGAATGCAGATCGAAATGTTAAAAGGCAAGATCCACCGCGCTACTGTGACCCAGGCTGAGCTGAACTACGTGGGCAGCATCACCGTGGACCTGGACATTCTGGAACAGGCCGGAATCCTGGAGTACCAGCGGGTGGAGATCGTGAACGTCAATAACGGCCAGCGCTTCGCCACCTACACCATCGCAGGGGAGCGGGGCAGCGGCGTGTTCTGCCTCAACGGAGCCGCCGCGCGTTGCGCCTCCGTTGGCGACAAGATCATTATCATGGCCTACTGCCAGATGACTCCGGAAGAAGCAAGGGAGCACGCTCCCGCCGTGGTCTTCCTCGGTGATGGAAACAAAGTCGAACGCATCACCAATTACGAGCGCCACGGTCTTCTGGAAGATATGGACAGATAAGAAAGAACGGATTCGGGACTTTCACCCGTTAGAACGCGCGCTCGCCGAGCGCAACTATACAAAACCCCGCAGAGAGACGATCCCTGCGGGGTTTTTACGTGCTTAGGATTTTGTGTACACAATTTGTGTACACAAAATCCTAAGGGCGGATCATATGATAATGAAGGCACGCGCAGCGGCCGGGGTCCTCATGACACCGGCCGGCGCTGGTTTTTTTGTTATTATTATGGGTGGAAATCTCCTCTCTTAGTCCATTTCCCAGGCGAGATCGTAACGGTTGATCCGCAATTCTCTCAGTTCATCCAGAGCACGGATGTGCTCAATGATGTAGTTCCGGATCTCTTCTTCTGAGGCGTCCACGTGTTTTCTTTTCAGGTATGCTTCCATACTGACGGCGAGAACACTGTTCCTCAGTTCCGGACCGATCCCGTTAAATCTTGCGAAAGCCGTAGCTCTGTTGAATGCTCTTTTCATCATCTTTTCCTTTAACATGTCTGACACCTCCGTTTCTTTTATCTTTTGTAACTATATTATATCCGGAAAAACGGGAGGTGTCTTTGGCTGCAGATTCTAACTTCGTGTTCAATTTTTGTATCCTGTACAAAGAAAAGGCCGCAGCATGCGCTGCGGCCAACTGTTGATCATCAATATTACAGCATCTTGCGGATCTCTCCGCCTTCCAGGAACACGGTTACATTCTCGAATGCCATCTCTGCTCTGCGGTCGATGGATTCTCTGGTATCGAAAC
>CAMOGZ010000042.1 GCA_946614405.1 uncultured Eubacterium sp.
GTCCCGCATCACCAACGATGTTGACACCGTGGGACAAGGACTGAACCAGAGCGTGACCCAGATCATCACGTCCATCGCCACCATCGTGGGGACCATCGTGATGATGCTGTCCATCTCTCCCCTGATGACCCTCATCGCCCTGCTGGTGCTTCCGGTGTCTGCGGGACTCATGGGAGCCATCATCAAGTTCTCCCAGAAGTACTTCCTGGACCAGCAGAAGTCTCTGGCCACCATCAACGGCCAGATCGAAGAGTCCTTCAGCGGCCAGCTGATCATCAAAGCCTTCTGCAAGGAGGAGGATATGGTGGAGGAGTTCAGCAAGACCAATGACCTGCTGTATCAGTCGGCCTGGAAGTCGCAGTTCTTCTCCGGCCTGATGCATCCTCTGATGATGTTCGTGGGGAATTTGGGCTATGTGGGCGTGGCTGTCTCCGGGGGCTTTCTGGCCATCCGGAGGGTCATCGGCATCGGTGACATCCAGGCATTTATTCAATACGTCAAGAATCTGACCCAGCCGCTGCAGCAGATCGCCCAGGTGATGAACCAGGTGCAGTCCATGACGGCGGCGGCAGAGAGAGTTTTCGAATTCTTCGGCGAGGAGGAAGAGGTCCAGGTCATCGAGAATCCGGTGCACCTCAGCGAAACAAAGGGCGAAGTGGTGTTCGACCACGTCCGCTTCGGCTACGATCCGGAGCAGGTGATCATCCACGACTTCAGCGCCAAAGTCAAACCGGGACAGAAGATCGCCATCGTGGGCCCCACGGGAGCCGGCAAAACCACCATCGTCAAACTGCTGATGCGGTTCTATGACGTGGACAGCGGAAGGATCCTGCTGGACGGACACGACGTCCGGGAGTTCAACCGCAGAGAGCTGCGGGAGCACTTCGGCATGGTGCTGCAGGATACATGGCTCTTCTCCGGAACCATCCGGGAGAATATCCGCTACGGACTGGTGACTGCCACAGATGAGGACGTGGAGGCGGCAGCGCGGGCGGCCCATGCGGACCATTTCATCCGCACCCTGCCCGGAGGCTACGATATGGTCCTCAATGAGGACGCCACCAACGTATCCCAGGGTCAGAAGCAGCTTCTGACCATCGCCCGGGCCATCCTGGCGGATAACAAAGTTCTGATCCTGGATGAGGCCACATCCTCTGTGGATACCCGAACGGAAGAACGGATCCAGGCGGCCATGGATAATCTGATGGCTGGCAGAACCAGCTTCATCATTGCCCACCGGCTCTCCACCATTCGGAATGCGGACCTGATCCTGGTGATGGATCACGGTGACATCATCGAGCAGGGGAGCCATGAGGAACTGCTGGAGCGGGGCGGTGCCTATGCGGATCTTTATAACTCACAGTTTCTGACAGCATCACTTGCCAGTTAAAGGGATTTGTTATATAATTAGAAAAAGTAATCAGGGGAGCGTGAGAAGATGAATAAGTTAGTTACGATCAGCAGAGAATACGGAAGCGGCGGACGCATCATTGGCGGCCTTGTGGCAGAGAAACTGGGGGTTCCTCTGTATGATAAGGAGATCATTGATTTCGCCGTAGAGAAGAGCGGACTGTCCCGGGAGATCATCGAGTCTGCGGAACTGCGGGCCAAGAGCAGCTTTACTTATACGCTGGCATCCGCCATCAGCTTCGGCGACAATATGGCCGGAGAGAACGTCTCCATGAATGAGAAATTATTCATGACTCAGTTCGACATCATCGAACAGATCGGAGAGCTGGGGAACGGAGTCATCGTCGGACGCTGCGCCGACTATATCCTGAAGGAGATCCAGCAGGTGACCAACGTCTTCATCTTTGCTGAGATGGAAGACCGCATCAAGCGCTGCGTGGAAGTCTACGGAGATGATCCGGAAGACGTCCAGAAGAAGATCATGACTTATGATAAGGCGAGAGCCAATTACTATAACTATCACACTTGTCAGAAGTGGGGTTATTACAAGAATTACAATCTCAGCATCAATACCAGCCGCCTGTCTGAGGAAGACGCAGCGAACCTGATCGTTGAGTACATCCAGAAGCGGAATGATTAAGGGGTAAGGAGGTTTCCTATGAGTGAAATGAGCAGAAATAAGGCAGATACCGGAATGCATAAGTCCTCGGCCGCTGCGAAGATCGCACTGGCAGCCATCGGCATCAGCGTCGTGGCAGGGACCGCCATCATCGTTGGCGTGGACCGCGTGATCAAGAAGATCTTTGTAAATGAAGAATGGCCGGATGAGGAATGGTCCAGTGATGACTGGGCCGATGAGGAACTGGATTAATCGTAAACGGAAAGGGCGGCTTCAGATGAGCCGCCCTTCTTTCTAAGGAGTAAATATGATCGGAGTAATCGCAAATACAATATCGGTACTGGTAGGCAGCTGCATCGGTCTTCTGGCCCGCAAAGTCATACCATCATCCTGGAATGACATCATCCTGAAAGGTATGGGGCTGATCTCCTTTTATATAGGGATCACCGGTATGATGAATGGAAAGAATACACTGGTCCTGGTGATCTGCATAGTGCTGGGCGCCATGATCGGAGAGGGCATCGACATCGACGGCCGGTTCAACCGCTTTGCCGAACGGCTGCAGGCCCGTTTCACCAAAGAGGGAGAGCAGTCCACCTTCGCAGAAGGCCTGATCACAGCATCCCTGATCTTCTGCGTCGGCGCCATGACCATCGTCGGTCCCATGGACGCAGCCCTTCGGGGAAACAACGACCTGCTCTTCACCAAGACGGTGATGGACGGCTGCAGTTCCATTGTGATTTCCGCGTCCCTCGGCGCGGGAGTGATTTTCTCTGCGGTGATCATTCTCATCGTACAGGGCGGCATCTACCTGCTGGCCTCTGCGGTGGCGCCGGTCTTAACCACCGATGTGATCGCAGAGATGACCTGCGCCGGATCCCTCCTGATCCTGGCCCTGGGCCTGAACCTGGTAGGCGCCACCAAACTGAAGGTGATGAACTACCTGCCCGCCATCTTCCTTCCCATCGCCATACTGCCGCTGTATCAGCTCATCGCAGGGATGGTGGGATCAAGTTGAATGCGAACTTGGATACTATTTAAAAACCCGGCGCGTCGTTGCGCCGGGTCTCGTTTTTCATTATATCTTTGTCTTGACCTTGATCTCAAACTATATCTTGGTCTTGATTTCTATCTTTATCTTTCAATCCCGTCTCTGGCTTCTACGCCCTGGGTGGCGTAATAGTGACGAACTTCTTTCATTTCGGTGATCAAGTCGGCTTTGTCCAGGAGGTAATCCGGGGCGAAGCGTCCGGTCATGATGAGTTCGGTGCCGGGGGTCCGGCAGTCTGCCAGATTCACGGCCTGTTCTCTGGTGATGAGGCCGAAGTGGGTCGCAATGAAGAATTCATCCAGGATCACCACATCGTATTTACGGCTCATCAGAGCGGCTTTGGATTTTTCGTATCCTTCCCAGGCTGCCTGGATGTCGGTGAGGTCAGGGTCGCGGCCGGCGATGCAGCCTTTGATCCCGAAGAGATCCACTGTGACTTCCGGGAACCGTTCCCGCAGGATCCCGATCTCGTGATATTCCATGCTCTTGATAAACTGGCCGATATAGACCTTCAGCCCGGCGCCCGCTGCCCGCATGGCAAGACCCAGGGCTGCCGTTGTTTTCCCTTTGCCGTTTCCGGTATAGATCTGAAAATATCCGTTCTCCATATTGACTCCTTTCTAACTCTATTATATCCAAATGCCTCCCAGATGCAATCTCGACTTCGCCAAAAGACAGCCCCGGCGCCCCTTTCGGCGAAATTTTTCGCCACGGGCACTCGATTTCACCTCAAATGGCGAACCGGTCCGCATCCCACCGTGGATAATCTCCACTTTTCTTCCCATCGGGGATAATCTGTGGTACAATACTATATTATGGCTTTTACTCATTTGCACGTACATACGGAATATAGTCTTCTGGACGGCGCGGCGCGGATCAAGGATGTGGTCGCCCGGGCCAAGGAGCTTGGAATGGACTCTCTGGCCATCACCGATCACGGCGTGATGTTCGGCGTCATCGATTTCTACCGGGAATGCCTGAAGCAGGGGATCCACCCGGTGATCGGATGCGAGGTCTACACCGCCGCCAGAACCATGGATGATAAAGACCCGGACAAGGATAAGTACCAGGGTCATCTTGTGCTGCTTGCAAAGAATAATGACGGCTACAAGAATCTGATCAAGATCGTCTCCGCCGGTTTCACCAGAGGATTCTACTATAAACCCAGGATCGACAAGAACATCCTCAGAGAGCACAGCGATGGCATCATCGCTCTTTCCGCATGCCTTGCGGGCAAGGTCCAGAACTGCCTTCTGAACCGGGACTATGAGGGCGCCCGGAAGGAGGCGGAGGAGCTGAGGGACATCTTTGGAGAGGGGAACTTCTATCTGGAGATCCAGGATCAGGGACTGCCTGAGGAGGCCTTCATCAATCCGGAGCTGATCCGGCTTTCGAAGGATCTGGGGATCCCCATGGTGGCCACCAACGACGTCCACTATGTGAATCAGGACGACGCTGAGGCCCACGATATTCTTCTGGCCATCCAGACCGCCACCAACATCTACGATGAGAACCGCATGCGCTTTGCCACGGATCAGTTCTATCTGAAGAGTGAAGAGGAGATGCGGGAGCTCTTCCGGGAGATCCCGGAGGCGGTGGATAACACCTGGGAGGTGGCCCACAAGTGCAACGTCACCTTCAAATTCGGAGAGTACCACTTGCCGGAGTTCATCCCTCCGGAAGGAAAGACCAACCAGCAGTATCTGAGAGAGCTTTGCAGTCAGGGGCTTGCCGGCCGCTATGAGGTAGTGACCCCCGAGCTGGAACAAAGGCTATCTTACGAGCTTTCGGTCATCGAGTCTATGGGCTATGTGGAGTATTTCCTCATCGTCTGGGACTTCATCAATTATGCCAAGAAGAACGGCATCATGGTGGGACCGGGCAGAGGATCGGCGGCAGGATCCCTGGTGGCCTACTGCCTGCACATCACAGATATCGACCCCATCCGCTATAATTTGATCTTTGAGCGATTCCTGAATCCGGAGCGTGTCAGCATGCCGGATATCGACATCGACTTCTGTATCGAGCGGCGGGGCGAAGTGATCGAGTATGTAAAAGAGAAATACGGCGAGGACAACGTATCCCAGATCATCACCTTCGGAACCATGAAGGCCAAGGCCGTGGTCCGGGACGTTGGACGCGCTTTGAATATGAGCTACGCCGACGCGGACAAGATCGCCAAGGCCATCCCCTTTGATCTGAAGATGACCATCGACCGGGCCCTGCAGATGAGCCCGGATCTGGCGAAGATGTACGAGGAGGATCCGGCGGTGCGGAAGGTCCTGGACATGTCCCGGAAACTGGAGGGCATGCCCCGCCATGCCAGCACCCATGCCGCAGGCGTGGTGATCTCCCGGCTGCCTCTGGATGAATATGTGCCTCTGTACATGTCCGATAAGGGCGTGGCCACCCAGTTCAACATGACCACCATCGAGGAGCTGGGACTTCTGAAGATGGACTTTCTGGGACTTCGGAACCTCACCGTGATCCGGGATGCGCTGAAGCTGATCCGGGACAACCACGGCGTGGAGATCGACTTTGCCAGAATGGGATACGACGATCGTGCGGTCTACGACATGATCGCCAGTGGAAATACGGAAGGCGTCTTCCAGCTGGAGAGCGGCGGGATGACGTCCTTCATGAAGAACCTGAAGCCTACTTGTTTTGAGGATATCGTGGCAGGGATCTCCCTGTACCGGCCGGGTCCTATGGACTCCATCCCCAAATACATAGATAATAAGAAGAATCCTTCCAGGATCCAGTACGTCACGCCTCAGCTGGCGCCCATCCTGGACGTCACCTACGGCTGCCTGGTCTATCAGGAGCAGGTCATGCAGATCGTCCGGGACCTGGCAGGCTACAGCTACGGACGTTCCGATCTGGTGCGCCGTGCCATGAGTAAGAAGAAGCACGACGTGATGATGGAGGAGAAGGAGTACTTCATAAACGGCAAGGTGAATGAAAACGGCGAGGTGGAGATCCCGGGGTGCGTACGCAACGGGATCACCCGGGAGGCGGCAGAGGCTATTTTCGCGGATATGGAGACCTTCGCACAGTACGCCTTCAACAAGTCCCATGCGGCGGCCTACGCCGTGGTGGCTTATGAGACCGGATATCTCAAACGGTATTATCCCGTAGAGTTTATGGCGGCACTTCTGTCCAGCGTCATGGGGGACACCTCCCAGACCTCCAAGTACATCCGTAACTGCGAGGAGATGGGGATCACGGTCCTTCCGCCGGACATCAATGAGAGCGACAAGAAATACACCGTATCCGACGGCAAGATCCGCTACGGACTTCTGGGGATCAAGAACGTCGGTGAGAATGCCATCGACGATATCATCTCCGCCAGACGTTCCAAAGGAAAGCCCAGAGATATCTTCCAGTTCATCGGAAACATCGATGTGGGCGTGGTGAACAAGAAGGCGGTGGAGAGCCTGATCAAAGCCGGCGCACTGGACTGCCTGAACCCCAACCGGGCGGCCCATCTGGCGGTATACGAGCAGCTGATGAGCTCCGCCCAGAACGATGCCAGAAAGAACATCGCCGGGCAGATCTCCCTGTTCCAGATGAGCGGTATCGACATGGATACCGGAGACAGCGGCCAGCGGCTGCCGGATGTGAAGAACTTCGAGCCGAAGATCCTTCTGGCTCTGGAAAAGGAGATGCTTGGCGTCTACATTTCCGATCATCCTTTGAACGCTTACGCAGAGCGGCTGAACAAGCTGGTCACCGTCACCAGCCGTGAGCTGGAGGCAACGGTCCAGAGCGAAGATGAGGCAGGACCCATGCAGGAGACCGGAACAGCGGGCGGTTCGCCTTTGTACGACGGGATGCCCGTGGTCATGGCGGGCATGATCGCAGGGAAGAAAAACCTGGTGACCAAGAATAACAAGATGATGGCCTTTGTGGACCTGGAGGACCTCTACGGCGTCAGCGAGGTCGTGGTCTTCCCCAATGTCTACGAGCGGTGCCAGGAGAGCCTCACCGAGGACAATGTGGTGGTCATCAAGGGCAAACTGAACTTCAAAGAAGGAGAGGTCCCCAAGCTTCTGGCAGACTCCGTCACCGGAGTGGATGAAGTCGAGGGGAATTTACAGGGAACGCCGCCCCGGCTGAAGGTGCGGATCCCCAAGGATATTGATGAGAAAAGAACGCTTCAGATCCTGAGCCACGTATTCCACGAGAATCGGGGAAGGATCACTGCACTGATTTATTTACAGAATGGACGCATCGTGAAGAGCAACACCGGCATTGAATGGACGGAATTCCTGGAAGAGGAACTGAAGGAGATCGTCGGTGAATCAAATGTGAAAATGGATCCGGGAAAGGAGCAGAAACGATGAAAAGAATTGCAGTATTAACAAGTGGCGGAGACGCCCCGGGCATGAACGCAGCCATCCGTGCGGCAGTCCGCTGCGGCATCGAGGAAGGCCTGGAGGTCTATGGCGTACAGCGCGGCTATGAGGGCCTGATGGAAGGTGATCTGCATCAGATGGACCGCCGTTCCGTAGGTGACATCCTCCAGCGCGGCGGCACCCTGCTGAAGTCTGCCAGAAGCAGCCGCTTCAGAACAGAAGAGGGACAGCTGCGGGCTCTGGACGTGATGGAGACCTTCGGCATCGACGGACTCATCGCCATCGGCGGAGACGGAACCCTCCACGGAGCCAGAGACCTGTCAAGACGCGGTTTCAAGGTCATGGGCCTTCCCGGGACCATCGACAATGATCTGGGATATACGGATTTCACCATCGGATTCGACACGGCGGTGGCAACCGTACTGGAAGCCATCACCAAGATCCGCGACACTTCCTCCTCCCATGAGAGAATCTCTGTGATCGAAGTCATGGGACGGCACTGCGGCGACATCGCCCTGTACTCAGGCCTGGCCGGCGGCGCGGAGACCATCCTGGTGCCGGAGATCCCCTTCGACATCAACGAGCTGTGCAGAGGGATCCTGGAGGGCGTCAACGCAGGCAAACTCCATAACATCATCATCAAAGCCGAGGGTGTGGAGATCCCCACTCAGGAGCTGACGGAGATCATCGAGCGGAAGACGGGAAGAGAGACCCGTCCGGTGGTGCTGTCCTACCTGCAGAGAGGCGGAAGCCCCACCATGCGCGACCGGATCCTGGCGACAGAGTGCGCTGCCAAGGCCGTGAAGCTGCTGGTGGAGGAGTCCGAGAGCAAAGCCATCGGAACACTGGAAGGACAGATCGTGGGCGTAGACCTCGAGGACGCTCTGGAGATGAAGTCCGAGTTTAATATGGAAATGTACGAACTGATGAAGGTGCTGGGTAAATAATGAGTGTTGCAGTAGTCTATTATTCCAAATATGGCACGACGGAGCAGTATGCCCGGTGGATCAGCGAGGAGACGGGTGCGGATCTCTTGGATGCGCGCAAGTGCAAGATCCGGGACCTGGCAGGTTATGATACCATCGTCTACGGCGGCGGCATCTATGCCGGCGGGATCAAGGGCATCGAGCTCATTACCAAGAACTGGAGCGGGGCGCTGGAAGGAAAGAAGGTCCTGGTCTTTGCGGTGGGCATCACCGTGGAAGACGAGGCCAATCGGCAGCAGTGCATGGAGATCAACTTTGAGAAACGGCTGATCTCCTGGATCAGCGGGGATGAGGCGGAGCCCTCCTCGGTGAGAGAGCTTCTCAGCCAGAAGATGATGCCGGTGACCTGTTTCTTCCTTCCGGGTGCCTATGACCCGGGGAAGATCCGGGGACTGGATAAGGGCATTATGGCCCTGACGAAGAAAATGATGGACGGCGGTGCCAGCGGAGCCAGTGTGACTGTGCGGAACATCGCCGGCTACATCGAGAATGGCTGCGATCTGGTGGACCGCAGCAGGATCGCCCCCATCGTGGAGGCTGTAAAAGAGGTCGAAAATGGATCGAACCTATGATATTTGTATTATTGGCGGCGGCGCATCCGGAATGGCAGCCGCCATCACTATCTGCAGAGAAAGGCCGGAGGCAAGGGTGGTGATCCTGGAGCGGCTGGAAGAGCCGGGACATAAGCTCCGGGCCACGGGAAACGGCCGCTGCAATCTTTCCAACGTGCAGTGCCCGGGGTTCCGGGAGACCCTGGAGTTCTTCCGGGAGATCGGGGTCATCTGCCGCATCGACGGGGAAGGGCGGATCTATCCCTATTCCGAGGATGCCGGCGACGTGACGGCGGCCCTTCAGGAGGAGCTGTCCCGCCGGGGCGTGACGGTGCGCTGCGGCGCCCGGGTCACAGAGATCGCGGAGAACGGCTCTGCGGGATTTGCTGTGCGCTGGGAGCAGGGTAAGCGGGCACAAAGCCTCACCTGCCGCAAGGTCCTGATGGCGGCGGGAGGAAAAGCAGCGCCCAAGCTGGGCACCACGGGAGATGGGGCTATTCTGGCCAGAAAACTGGGCCATACCGTGACCC
>CAMOGZ010000043.1 GCA_946614405.1 uncultured Eubacterium sp.
CACCGCCGGTGACCGTAACATGTCCTCCGGCCAGTTTCAGATCACGGGTAATGCCGACGGTATTGCACTGGTAATACAGTTCTTCTTCTCCGAACTTCTTCACCGCCTTCTTCTTGGGGGTGATGGTTCCGGTATCATCCACCGTGATCATCTTGTTCAACGTCTCCGGATCGATGGTATACTCTCCGGTGGGCGTATTATATGTGATCTCCGTAGACAGATACGTGTCTGCGTAGCTCTTCTGTCTCCGGATCTCCTCGCTGTCGGAGGTCACCTTCGGCTTCGCATAGAAGTTGCTCGCTACGTAATGGAAGGTCATTTCATTGTTGGCAATGGACTCCAGCATCGCATCTTTAAGTGCATCCTGGTCCAGATTATCTCCCTGGACCTCCGGAACAATATCAAAATCCCGGTTGGACAGGTCCACGTAAGCATCCTTGGTCTCGACGGTGCCCTTCCCGTCCTTAACGATATCCAGGGCGGCGAACTGCTTGTCAAAGGATTCACTGCTGCCCTTGGGGGTCATTACAATGTCGGCGGAACGGATCTCCTTGTCCCAGATCCTGAGGATCGACGGAATCAGTCCGGGATGCAGGCAGGTCTCCACCTGATCTCCCAGTTTATATTCAAGGTCAAAGTGGGTGATCTTCCCTGTGGGCGTCCCCTGCTCTGTAATGCTGAGGACCTTATTCTCGTTCCATTCTTTAATCAGGGCCTTCTCTGCCTGCTGACGGGTCATCCCCGATACATCCACACCATTCAGTGTGGACTCCGGCAGGAACGTATTATTGACCACATAATTCTTATAGCCGTAATAGCCTGCGCCGCCAAGAAGCCCCAGAATGATCAGGAACAGGACGAAGAATATGAATCCCCTTTTCTTCTTTTTCTTTGCCTTTGCACTGCTCACGAATATACCCCTTCCTTCAGTCTTAATCTCTAATCTTATTGTATCAAATTATGATGAAATCTCAAGCAAAATTATGCCTGATTCCCAAGTTCTTGTGTATGATACAGCATCGCATACTCACCATCTAGTTGCAGCAGCTCTTCGTGGGTGCCGCTTTCGGTGATGGTTCCGTTCTCGATCACGATGATGCGGTCCGCATTCCGGACCGTGGCAAGCCGGTGAGCGATGACCATGGTGGTCCGCCCTACGGACAACTGGTCAAAGCTCTTCTGGATCCGTTCTTCCGTGATGGTATCCAGTGCGGATGTGGCCTCATCCAGAATGAGGATCTTCGGATTCTTCAGGAAGATCCTGGCGATGGACAGCCTCTGCTTCTGACCTCCGGATAGCTTGGTCCCCCGCTCTCCCACATAGGTCTCGAACTGATCCGGCATCTCCATAATGTCGTCATAGATCTCCGCCTGCTTCGCCGCCTGGATCACCTCGTCATAGGTCGCATCCGGTCTTCCGTAACGGATATTCTCGAAGATGGTATCCGCGAAGATGAATACGTCCTGCTGTACGATTCCTATGTTCTCCCGCAGGGACCGCTTTGTGACCTCACGGATGTCAGTGCCATCGATGCGGATCGCACCCCCGGTGACATCATAGAACCGGGGAACAAGCTGGCAGAGTGTGGTCTTTCCCCCGCCGGAATGTCCTACGATGGCGAGAGTCTCACCCGGCGTCACAGACAGGCTCAGGTGATTGATGACCTCGGTGTTTTCGTTATAGGAGAAGCTGATGTCATCGATCTCGATGGCACCGTCAGTCACCCGGATCGGGCCTGCGCCGGGCTTCTCCTTCACCTCCGGCTCCATCCGCATGATCTCGTCAAAACGCTTCAGTCCGGCCATTCCATTGGTAAAGATCTCTGCGAAATTGCTGAGTTTGCGGATCGGGGTCACAAAGGCATTCACGAAGAGTGTGAATGTGATGAGGTCGATGTAATTCATGGAGCCTTCCATGATCAGATAACCGCCCACTGTGATCACTGCCACAGGCATGATGCACATGAAGAACTCCTGGCAGGCATTGAAGATGCCCATGGCTTTGAAGAAGATCTTCCGGGCATTGATATATGTGTCATTGGAACGGGAGAAGCGGTCCTTCTCCACATTCTCATTGGCAAAGGCTTTGGATGTTCTCATGCCGGAAATGCTGGACTCTATGTCAGCGTTGATCCCGGCAAGTCTCTGTTTGACCTCAGTGGATGCTTCGGACATATTCTTCCGCCGGTTCATGACGATCAGCAAGAATATGGGAATCAGCAGCGCCACAACCAGCGCAAGTCTCCATTCCATGGCGAACATAAAGACCAGGGATCCGGTAATGGTCAGAAGTGAGATCAGCAGATCCTCGGGGCCATGATGGGCAAGTTCGGTGATCTCAAAGAGGTCTCCCGTGAGCCGGCTCATAAGCTTTCCGGTGCGGTTTTTGTCATAGAACTCAAAGTCCAGCTGCTGCAAATGGGCAAACATATCCGACCGGATATCGGCCTCGACAAACACACCGAAAGAATGTCCCAAATAAGTCATAAGATAATAGCATACCGAACGGAGCAAATAAAAGAAAGCCACACAGAACATGAGCGTAAAGAATGCACGGTACATACTGTTCGGCAGCATCTGGTACATGGCATGTCTGGAAACCAGAGGAAATGCCAGGTCCACCGCCGATACCATGAATGCACAAAACAGATCCAGGGCAAACAGTTTTCTGTGAGGCTTAAAATAATGAAATAGTCGTCTTAACATAGTTGTATGAGAATGTTCCTCCTATCGTTGTTTGATCTTATACCTGTGCAGCAGTTTCTGATTGAGAAGTCCCATCCGTTCGCACTGCAGGATCATCTCAAGCTGAAGCAGCATCTGATTGGCTGCAGAGGCAAACAATCCGAAAATAATATCGAACAGCATGGCGTCGATCAGAGCATCACCGGGGATCCCCAGCGCAGCAAAGGTGGCGATGTATGCCAGCAGGTTTGCTCCCGGAACCGGCGGCGTTGCCGCAAAGACGATCACCGCAAAGATCACCGCCTGAACATACCACATCCAAGACACTTCAATATTATAATGCATGGCTGCATATCCGATAAATATCAGTGTTCCCACCGATGAAATGGGCATATAAAGCACCAGTCCGTTGGGCAGACTGATGGATGTAAACGTACGATTCATTCCCAGATCCGTCATGCAGGACTGCTCCGTAACACCGAAAGCAGTGTCCAGGGATCCGGAACGCAAAGTTAGCCAGAATGGCCCTGCGAGCTTTCGGAGCAGGATCATGGGACTGATCTGCTCTCTCATACTGACATATAAAAGCACCACGGCGATGCAGAGCAGAGAGACGGCCAGTGAAATGATGATACAGATCCACAGCCCTGTGAGAATACGGGTTTTCCCCACCCAGATCTCCATTCCCATCAGAATGCAGAGTACGAAGGGAACCATCCTGCTCATAAAGGAGCAGAGCTGCAGCCCCACCATGTTGATCTGCCTGCATATACGTGCAAGATTCAGCCCCTGGTCGCCGATGATATTCATTGCAGCTCCTATGGTCAGGGCCATGACCAGAAGCTGCGGTGTATTAGACTCGGCGAATGGAGACATGAAATCCTTCGGGAAGTTCTGTAAGACCGATTCAATGAATTCAGTCAGAATGCTCCATAAGCCAAATGATCCCATCACTTTCAAAGGATAAAAGAGGCAGGAAATCATCGTAGCGAGAGCACCCATAATCAAACTGAATATGAAATAACGGCCAATAATAACACGCCGGTCCCCTCCCCGTTCGGAGATCTTAACCATGTTAAGAATCGTTGTGATCACCATGAAGAACAGGATCGGTCCCATCATCACATTCAGGACCCGGCTCCAGGCCGTGTAGAGGAGATCCATCCAGTGATGTACAGTGTATATGACGGCGGCATCAGGAAATAACATGCTGCCAAGATTACCGAGGATCACTCCGCCGATCACAGCCACCACGATATTCGCGAAGGGACCCAGCAGCTGGGTCGTAATGACGATGCGAAGCAGGTTGGTCCGCCCATTATAAGTATACTGGGGGCTCAGTCCCACGGATGTCAGAAGAGAGCTGCACAGATCCTCCAGTTCACTCTCTTCCAGACTGAGGGGATTGAATGCTTCTCCTTCGTGTTCGACCTGAACGATCAGCCGGCCGAACCGTCTCTGGATCACCCCATGGACCTTCTTGTCTTCTCCATAATGATCGCGCATACGAAGAAGCGCCTCTTCCATGGAGAGGCGTATCCTCAGGCGGTTCAGACGTTCTGTATCGATTTCAGTCAAAGCCCGGTCCAGGGCCTTGGAGAAGGAATCGATGGCTGAACCCGTTAATGGAAAAAATTCTCTGTACTCGGATACTTTCATATGTTCTTCTTCAACGTTAATATATTCTTTCCATTGATATATTCATACTTGATATCGTCCATGGCATTCTTGACCATGAAAATTCCAAGACCGCCGATCTCACGTTCATCTGCCGACTTGGTAACGTCAGGATCTTCCTTTGCAAGAGGATCGTATGGGACTCCCTGATCGATGAACTGAATGACGACACAAACGGGTTCGTCGGTGACTTCCACACGAAGCGTGGCATTCCCCTTCCCCGGATGATATGCATAGTTGCAAATGTTTACGAAGATCTCTTCCACTGCGACCTGGATCTGCATCTGTGCCTTGATTGGACAGTCGATTTTGCTCAGATGCTTCTCAACAAAGGACGCCACCACAGGAAGGTTCTCCTTCAGTGCCTCAATCTCCATCTCGTTAGTATCAAAAAGGAGTGTATCATACTTCTCCAGCAGAGAGATCAGACTGGATCTCCAGCATTCGATCTCCTGCCTTGTATCTTCATGCTCCAGGCCATTTCTGCGGATGGATCTGCGGATCAGACGAGTATATCCCACGATACGGGCCTTATCTTCCACATCCCGCAGGATCTCCTCATTCTCCGTTCCCATATAAGAAATCAGGAACTTCTTCCAGAATTCACAGGCTGTATCAAAATCGAACCCCTGAAAACTCTTAACATGCTCATGATCCCATTCTGAGAACCCGATGAATGCATTATAAATGGAACCCAATTCGAAAATGGGATGGCCCACAGCCAGAGTGTCCATATCAATGAGCAGGACCTCATCGTTCACCAGCTCCAGATTCTTCGTATGATAGTCACCATGGATCATATGATCATCATGGGGCACATCCTGAAACAGGGAAAGTAATTTCTTTCCTTCCTTCTCCGGCAGGTGATCCTGCATGAACTCCGCCCAGGAAACGGCAGTTTCCTTCATATCGGGAAGATCTCCGGGAGGAACCAGTGTCCCGTGGATGATCTTAAGCATCTTAACATACTCCCGGACACACCAGTCCATCTTCTCCGGTTCCGTGGAAAGAATCTTGGAGAATGACTGTGCATCCAGCAGTTCAAAAACAGAGCCATAGCTGTCCCCTACCCGGACAACATCATAGGATATTGCCGTGGGAACACCCAGGATCAAAGCCTTGCGGGCAACATCCCGCTCATGCTGGATCTCATCCAGTGCATCAGCGTTGTTGTAAACTTTCACTACATTATCACGGTCGATCCGGTAAATCGTGCCGTTGGCACCGCGTCCGATCTCCTCGGCTCCTTCGATGGATACGACACGGTATGCCTTCTCTATGTTCATCATCTGCGTAAAACCGGTCATTTCGAATATATCAAAGACCTCCGGCTTTACATCGATGATATGAATATCCGGATTCTGTTTCCGCAGTTTCAGGATCACACGAAGACCTGCACTGGAAAGATAGTTCAGTTCCGATGCGTCGATAATGACCGGAAAACCTCTGTGCCCATCGATGATCCCGAATATGGTCTCTTCTACGGGCCCTGCATTGCCGGAATCAATATGGCCGGATAAGGTTAATCGTATTTGATTCTCCAGAACCTCGCCTCTGATTTCTTCCATTGGCATGCTCCTTTCTCACGCTTTACTCTATTGTCAGAATCTCATCGAAACCGGTGACTTCGAAAATGTCCATAATGACATCTCTGACGCCGGTCAGACGCATACTTCCCTGCTTGTTCATAATCTTCTGTGCCGACAGTAAAACACGCAGTCCTGCTGACGAAATGTACTCCAGATTGTCCATGTCAAGTACCAGCTCGCGGACAGCCGGAAGGTCACGATTCAGCTCATTCTCCAGCTCCGGTGCAGTGGTGGTGTCCAGTCTGCCGGAAAGGCAGAGAGTTAATTTATCATTTTCCAGATTCTTTTCTATTGTCATAACAGAACTCCTTTTACGACCTCACTTCCATGCGCTTTATCGTTTATACAAAAAAGCACCTATTAAGTTACATAAATTGACTTTTGTATATTATAGCACAGAAATACAGCGAATTACAATTACAAGTAGCAACTCCCCGCAATTTCCATGCGGGGAGCCGAAATCTCATTAATATTTCAGTTGAACCGGTTTAAGATGCTCTTCCGGTACCAGTGCCAGACGGCGGGCTTTCGCGTCTTTCTCACCGTTCCTCTCGAGGATCTCACAGTAAACATTGAAAATATCCTCGTCAAAGTAGACGGTCATCCCCAGCCGGTCCATTTCCTTCATCGCTTCATCATAGTCTGCCAGCAGCTCCTGAAGTTCATCCCATTTCTCCTGCCGGTACAATTCCATGATCTGAGGCTTCAGCGGCATGTACTGATCCCACATATTGATCCTGGCCGCCGTTCTCAGAACCTTATTCCAGGCATCATCGACGATATCATTATATCCTCCCAGGACTCTTCCCGTTGGGAAGATCATTCTCTTGTCCAGCAGTTCCTCCATATCATTCTCCCGGAGATACTGAAGGTACTTGCTATAGGGCAGATCCTCATCCAGGATCTCAAATCTCGGGATTCGGGTGTCTGTGTTGAGTTCCTTGTTCTTCCAGTCCCGGAACTGGGCTCCGAAGAAGCCGTCCAGGTCTGCCGGGATCCGGAATGTTCTTCCTTCGAACTGCACGTCCATGGTCTTTGTGAACAGGCCTTTGGGGAAGACTGATTTATTCAGCGTAGAAAAGCGTCTGAAGTAAAGAGTATCTCCCAGAGAGGCCGTTACCTGCAGTCCGTTAAGGCTCTCCAGAAGTGCCTCCGATTTGGATCCCAGGGACTTGCCCCGGTGAAGCTTCTCCATTCGCTTGTCCATCTCGGAGATCAGGCGCTTCTTCCGTTGGGCAGACTTTTTCTCAAAAAGTCGATAACGGACCTTGCCTATGATGTTCCTGTGGCTGCCTGTTTCCGGCATCACCTCACACTCTTCTGAAAAGAGTGGCCAGATATTCACACTCAGCCCCAGGGCTCTGGCGCGGATCACGGACTTCTTATTGATATATGTGGTTCCGGTATTCACATAACGGAAGGACACGTTCCCAAGATCCGGGTTGGAAAAGAGGGATTCTACCATCCTCCCTTCCGGCTTCTTCTCTTCAATGATCCTCTGGAAGGCAACAGCATCCTTCCACAGCATCATAACGTTGATTTCGTTTCTTCCTGTTTCAAATTCTCCGCTGCAATAGGCCGAAAACGCTGTATTGGAAAACAGAAACAAATTGAGTCCATTCTCTTTGCAGACTGCATTTACCTCATCCAGCATCTGCAGTAATATCTCTTGCGCTCTATTCATGATGACCTCCTTTTCCCATGGAAGTGATCTCTTTCAGCCGGTCACCGATGTGCAGAAGGAGCAGACCATTTCGGTTATCCTGCCGGGAATCCTGATAGAGCGATTCCGCCGCCTCATAATTCTCTGCCGCAAACTCCAGATCTGCAAGCAAACATGAAAGTTCCGGTCTTCCGGGAAATTCTTCGATCATTTCATTCAGCCCATCCCGGATCCGGGTAGTGCTTTCTTCATCCAGTCCTTCCCGTATCTGCAGATAATACTCAAGGTATCCCCTGTTGAACCGGTCGAAAGCGAAATCATATTCTTCTGCTTTCTCAAGGAAGACTTTCGCTTCCCCGAGCTTATTCTCATAGATCATCTCATAGGCATCGCCGATGTTCTTCAGATACTCATATTCCTCCAGCAGACCGCCTTCGATGGCACCGAGGCGCATTCTCCATTCCAGGACGGATCTGGCTCGGGTATACTCTCCACGGCGGATCATGGGAAGAAGTGCGTAGTAGAGATTCCCATCTCCGATATCCGCATAGTTCAGGACCTCTCTGAAGAGGTCCATAAACTGGACCTGCTCCCATTTGGCGAAGTAGTCTTCTAATTGGTCATAGGCTCCTGTATCAGCCCACTCTTTCAGAGTGGACATCTCTACCCCCAGCTCCTGATAGTGGACCCGAAGCAGCGCTATATTCATAGCCTGAAGCTCCGGTACGGCTGCCTTATTCCGGAAGTACCGGACCATGCGGCGGTGCTTTCTGGGGATATAGGTATCGTGGATCTCATCTGCATCGATGAACTGCATGTAATCATCCACATAGTCCTGATAAGAGATATGATCATTGGATGAAATATTATGCCAGGTCCCCTGCTCTTCGGCATCCGGGATCATGACCCAGGAATCGCCGAAATCTGCGCGCAGAAATGTTTCGACTTTGTTCGGGACCGGAAGCATTGCCCCCTCGAAGGACATATACCTGGGCTCGCCGAGCCAGTCGATGTCGTAGATGGCATTGCGCATACCCCACCTGGAGCAGCATTCATCCGCATCTTCCATTTCAATGCTGAAGAGGTCCTTCTCCAGTTCCGCCAGGACTGCCTCCCGGCCCTCGGTCTCGAACCGTTTGCGGTATTCGAAGTAGACTTCATCGGTGTAATCATATACTCTGGGATCTGCAACGATGTATGCATCCTTCAGAAGCTCCGCATAGAGCCAGTGCTTCTTCAGCCACTCTTCCTTCGCCTCGGGATCACGGGGAATGGGATCCAGGACGAAGATCTCCATGAAATATCCGTTGGCCGTTTCATCCACGATCCTGGACTTGGTCAGCATGGCGCTGTCCTTGGTGGACAGTCTGGGGAGCGTATCATCATACCACTTGTACAGATGACTGTCGCAGAGCACCAAATCGTTCTCCTCCAGCTTGTCGCGAAGGGCCATTACCTTCTCATAATCCTCGCGGAACAGGTACAGATCCACGTCATCATCCCAGGGCAGGAAGCCCCTGTGCCGGACTGCGCCCAGCGCTCCGCCGCCGCTGAGATAATACCGGATGTCATTCTCTCTGAATATCCTGTCTGTCGTAAGCAGAAGGTCAAATAATTTTTTCTGATGTTTGTTCATTCTCTTTTCTTTCTCCGGGCGTTAACGATCAGAAGACCGCTAACTCATAACAATTTCAAATTCATGCAGGACTCAAAAGCCGTACATAATGGTATTATAAACAAAGACGAAAATATAGTCAATTCGCACTTGCGTCCTTCGACCTGATAAATGAATGTGATTTTTCCCGAAACAAAGGCGAAAACATCCCCCGGATCGCTCCGGGG
>CAMOGZ010000044.1 GCA_946614405.1 uncultured Eubacterium sp.
GAAGCTCGCCCCGTCCCGGACCAGAAGGTACTCGATCTTCTCTCCGCACAGGATCGCCTCACGGATCAGATTCTCCCCTTCGATGAGATACCGGCCCTCACGGTCCCGGTATTTCTTGCGGGCCAGACGCGTGCATTCCTTGTATATTCGGTTTTCCTTCGATGAAATTCGGTTTCCCATATATAGCATGAAAAAGCCGGCGGTATCACCGGCTTTTCTAAAGCGACTCGTTTACTTATTTATTCAGGAATGTGGGGATATCGAACTTGGAATCGGTCATATCCTCATCTCTGGTTCCCTTGAAGATTTCTTCTAACGTGACTTCGGTGCCTTCCAGCCCGTCATCGGTGATAACTCTGTTGGGTTTGCTGATCTGCTCCAGTGTCTGGAACTGTTCCTTATGCTCCAGTCCGCCGCCGAATCCGGTAGCGATCACGGTGATGCTGATCTCGTTGTTCATCTCCTCGCTGACAGAAGCACCGAAGATCAGGATAGCATCGTCGTCTGCCTGTTCTTCAACCAGGCTTGCGATCTCGTTGACTTCCATCATACCCAGATCGTAACCGCCGGATACGTAGAGCAGGATGCCCTTGGCTCCCTTGATCTTGGTCTCAAGCAGCGGGCTGTCGATGGCAGCCTGTACGGCTTCCTTGGCTCTGTCCTCTCCTTCTCCATGTCCGACTCCCATGTGAGCGATTCCTCTGTCGGTCATGACCGATCTGACGTCGGCGAAGTCGACGTTGATGAGAGCGAAATCGGAGATCAGATCGGAGATGCCCTGTACGCCCTGACGCAGAACGTCGTCTGCCATAGCGAAGGCCTCGATCATGGTTGTATTCTTCTCACAGTTCTCCAGCAGCTTGTCGTTCGGAACAACTACCAGTGAATCTACATATTTCTGCAGGAAGTCCAGTCCCAGCTCTGCCTGGTTCTTTCTCTTCTTTCCTTCGAAGGAGAACGGCTTGGTCACGACACCAACGGTGAGGATACCCATATCCTTCGCTGCCTTGGCGATGATCGGTGCGGCTCCGGTTCCGGTTCCGCCGCCCATGCCTGCAGTGATGAATACCATATCGGTACCTTCCATCAGATCTGCGATGGTGTCCAGTGTCTCTTCTGCGGATTTCTGTCCGATCTCAGGGTTGCCGCCTGCGCCCAGACCCTTGGTCAGTTTCTCACCGATCTGGATCTTGGTCTCTGCGTTGCAGCGGCTCAGCGCCTGGCTGTCTGTGTTGACAGCAATGAACTCTACTCCCTGTAAGTTTGTCTCTAACATTCTGTTTACAGCGTTGCAGCCACCGCCGCCTACGCCGATTACTTTAATAACAGCCTGATTTGTCTGCTCATTTTCAAATTGCAACATGTAAACTGCCTCCTTGGATCCCATATTGGTTTTATTTTATCATATATCTTGTGTATTTGCACGGATTTTTTATCAAAATGCAGGGGAAAATGAAATATAATTATGTTCACCCAGACTGATGGTTCCTCTCCGTGTTTTATTCTTATACAATTTATTGACGACCTTCTGAAGATCTCCCTGGTCGATGGATGATTTCATCTGTTTGGGGGTGCCCTTCACGATCAGCGTGTCGAAAATATACGCCGTGATATACCGGTCGGACATCTCGATCTTCTTGAAGTAGAAGTCCCCTTTCCGCATGGTGGATACCATCTCCAGTGTGGTCTTCAGTGTCTGCTTTTCCACTGCCTGGATCTTCTCTCCGCCTTTGATCTTGCTCAGTGTCAGCCCTGTCAGGATGGTCAGCTTGGGGTCCGTATCCGTGGTCCGCAGGACCAGTCCGTCCACGTCGATTACCACATACCCGTTACCGTAAACCACTGCCGCAACCTGCTGGCGTTCCTTCACTTCGATGGTGAGAGTCGCCGGAAGCTTGCGCCCCACTGTGACTTTCTCGAAATAGGGATCCTCGGAGAGCTTCTTCTCGATGTCCTTCTTTCCGGGATGGAACAGCAGGTTGACGCCGGTCCTGGCGCCGCTCATGTTGATGATCTCCTCATCGGTGTAATACTGATTGCCGATGACCTCGATCTGCCGCACATTGAAGACAGGCGAAAACAGAAACGCCACGATCCCCAGGACGATGGCCACCACCGCCAGGAAGCGGACCATCAGGTGCTTCTTGCGTCTCTTTTTCTTTTCTCTTGGTATTTCTCTGAATAGAATCTCGTTGTCCATATTTATTGTGGTTCCTGATCTTTCATGATTTCCTGGTAGATCAGCTCAGCCGCATCCCCCGGGACACAGCTGGCAGCCGCCTTTTCCATTCCCCAGACTTCCTCCGGATCGTCCTTCAGGACCAGCACGTTCCGGATCAGGATCTCGGAAGTGAGATCCCTCTCTTCGATGAGGATGGCGCCGCCTTTGTCGGCGACGGACTTGGCGTTAAAGTACTGGTGGTTCCCCGTTACGTTGGGGGACGGCACCAGGATCGCCGCTCTTCCGCAGACACAGGTCTCCGCCACGGACAGTGCTCCCGCCCGGCTGATGATGAGATCCGATGCTGCCAGATGATCCGGCATATTGTCAATGTAAGACTTGATCCGGATGTTGTCCTTCAGGTCGATCTCCTCTTCCTTCACCTTCTCCAGGATCTCGTCGTAATACTGGCTCCCTGTTCCGTAGATCAGGGTGATGTCTTCTCTCTTATTGACCACGCGCATCAGGTCGAAGATCACCTCATTGATGCGCTCGGCTCCCTGGCTTCCTCCAAAGGAGAACACCACAAAGGAATCCTTGCTGATCCCCAGCTTCTCTCTGGCCTCTTTCCGGTCTGCGTTGAAGAAGCTCTGGCGTACGGGGTTTCCGGTGACCACGTGCTTCTTCGGCTCATGGAAATGTTCCGATGCTTCAGGGAATCCCAGGAAGACTTTGTTCACCAGGCGCTCCAGGCTCTTGTTGGCGACCCCGGGGAAGGCATTCTGCTCGTGGATATAGCACTTGGCCCCGTATCTCTGACCTGCCAGAAGCACCGGGAAGCAGACAAAGCCCCCTGTCCCGATGACGATATCGGGGCGGAAGCGTTTCATGATCTTCCGGGCCTGCCGGGTCCCTCTCATGGAGGTGAGCACCGTGTCGAAGATCTTCAGGATGTTGCTTCTGTCGATCCACTTGGCGTCCACGAACTCCATGGGATAGCCGGCCTTGGGGACGATATCCTTCTCCAGGCCGATCTCATTTCCGATGTAGAGGATCTCTGCATCGGGATGGTGTTCTTTGATCTTATCTGCAATGGCGATAGCGGGATAAATGTGGCCTCCCGTTCCTCCGCCGGTAATGATCACCCTCATGCCAAACTCTCCCTTTCCTTTTGATTCTTGATGCGGACCTTCTGGATCCGGTCCTCTTTATGAGGATTCTGATCCAGGGTCTTGCTTTGTCTTGCGACATTCAAAAGCATGCCTATGGACCCCATGAAGATCCACAGGGCGTTTCCTCCGTAACTAATAAAGGGCAGCGCAATTCCTGTAGGCGGCATGGACGACGTAACGACGGCCACGTTCAGGATCACCTGGATCCCGATCATCAGTGTGACGCCGCCGGCCAGCAGCATGCCGAACTGATCCGGTGCATTCATGGAGACCATGAATCCTCTCCAGACCAGGATCACAAACACGATAAGCAGAGCCATGACGCCGATGAATCCCAGCTCCTCGCCGATGATAGCCAGGATGAAGTCGTTCTGCGGCTCCGGCAGGTACAGGTTCTTCTGGACGCTCTTACCAAGTCCCAGGCCTGTGAATCCTCCTGTTCCCAGTGCCAGCAGGGACTGCACCGCCTGGAATCCGTCTCCCAGAGGATCCTTGAAGGGATCCATGAAGCTGGTCAGTCTCGTGGCCCAGAATGTGTGTGTCTGGCTCAGTCCAAAGAGTCCCACTGCTCCGGTGCCCACCAGGATGGCGACGTAGCGCCATTTCAGGCCGGACAGGAATGCCATACCGAAGATGATCCCCGCCACGGTGATGGCCGTGGAAAGGTTCGGCTGTTTGGCGATCAGTGCGCCGAAAAAGATGATCAGTACCAGCAGAGGCAGCGGCCCCCGATGGAACTTGTCCATCCTCGTGGGATCATCGGCCAGGAATGTGGCCACAAAGACGATCACCGCGAACTTGGCGATCTCTCCCGGCATCAGTGTCACGGGACCGATGGAGATCCACCTGGTGGCTCCGTTTACGGTGATGCCAAGGGGCGTGAACAAAAGGAACAAAAGCGCGATGCTGCCCACCATGATGAAGGGCATGAGCTTCTTCCATATGTGATAATCCATGATCGATCCGATGTAAAGAAGCACGCAGCCCAAAGCCGCGAAGGCAAGCTGCTTTCGCAGGTAACTGTAGGGCGTGCCGTCCTCATTGATGGACTTGTAATAGCTGGCGCTGAATACCATGACCACGCCGAAGATGACCAGGATCATCACAAGAAGAACGATGGTGAAATCACTGGCCTTGAGCTTTCCTTTTGTCGCTCTGAATTGTTTCAGTAAACGTGGCATTTAGGCTCCCATTCTGCGGGCGCATTCCTTGAAATGCTCTCCCCGCTGCTCGTAGTTATCATACATATCCCAGCTGGCGCAGGCCGGCGAAAGAAGTACGGTATCTCCCGGCTCTGCCAGCTCAGCGGCTTTGCGCACGGACTCGTCCATGTTCTTGCAGTAGACGTAGTCGGTGAATCCGATCTTGTCGCAGGCTTCCTGGATCATGCCGGCGTCCCGTCCCATGAGGATCAGTTTCTTCACTCTGCCGGGAAGCTCTTTGGCGAAATCCGTGAAATCCTGGGCCTTGGCGTCTCCTCCTGCGATAAGGAGGATGTCATGCTCGATGGCCTTCAGGGCGGTGATGGCCGCGTCGGTATTGGTTCCCTTGGAATCGTTATAGAACTTGACGCCGTCCACCTGTCCGCAGTATTCGATGCGGTGCTCCACGCCGTTGAATCCAGCGATCCCCTCTGCGATCACAGAGGGCTCGATGCCGGCGAAGTAGCAGATGGCCGATGCCGCCAGTACGTTCTGCAGGTTGTGTTTTCCGATGATGCGGATGTCGCTGACGGGGCAGATCACCACGTCCTCTCCGGACTCATTGCGGATCACCACGTTCTCATCCTTCACAAAGGCTCCAAAGGGCAGTTCTTCTTCCGAACTGAATGGAACCACCTTGGCCTTGCAGTCCTTGGCAAGGCGCAGACATGCCTTATCGTCGTGGTTGATCACCAGATACCCGTTCTCCCTCTGGTTGGCGAAGATCTTCGCTTTCGCCGCGCCATAGGCCTCCATGGTATGATGGCGGTTCAGGTGGTCCGGTGTCAGATTCAGGATAGCAGAAACCACCGGTCTGAAATACCGGGTGGTCTCAAGCTGGAAACTGCTGCATTCTGTTACCAGCCAGTCATTCTCTTCTGCGTTCACAGAGGCGGAGATCACGGCCACGCCAATGTTGCCTACCACGTAGGTCTTGCGTCTGGACCGCTCAAAAATCTCTCCCACCAGTGTGGTCGTGGTGGTCTTGCCGTTGGTTCCGGTGATGGCGATATAGTTACCTTTGCCGATGCGATAGGCGATCTCCAGCTCACCGATGATCTCCACGCCAAGGCCTGCTGCCTCCTGAACAAAGCCCAGCTCAGGGCTGACTCCCGGGCTCAGGATCAGCATATCATAACGGCCCATATCCTGGGGAACGTTGTCCAGAATAAAGCGGACACCCTGTCCCCGGAAATAGGTCAGAAGGTTTTGTTCGAATTTCTCTTCCTTCTTGGAGTCCTGGACTTCCACCTCAGCCCCCAGACGAAGCATCGCCTGGGCTGCGGCGATTCCGGATTTTCCGAATCCTACCACCAGGACCTTCTTTCCTTTCATATTATCTCTGTTTGTCAGCATCTCTATCATCTCCCCTTATAAGTCACTGCTGCTCTACTACCCCAGGAACACGATCCCCAGAGAGATCGCGCAGCATACTGCGGTAACGATCCAGAAGCAGATCACGACTTTCTGCTCCGGCATCCCGCCAAGCTCGAAATGGTGATGGATCGGGGACATCCGGAATACTCTCTTTCCGGTGGTCTTGAAGGAGATGACCTGAATGATCACGGACAGGGCTTCTGCCACGAAGATCAGGCCGGCCAGCGGGATCAGAAGCTCCGCGCCGGTGAACAGAATGGCTGCCGTGAGGCCGCCTCCCAGCATCATAGAACCAGTGTCCCCCATGAACACCTGAGCGGGATATTTATTATATACCAGGAATCCCAGCAGCGCGCCGCATATCGCAATGCAGAAGCAGGCACTGGGATAACAAGCGAAATGGTTTGCGATGATGGCGAAGGTCAGCGCGAAGATGGCGGAGGTGCCGGCGCAGAGACCGTCCAGGCCGTCCGTGAGGTTGACGCTGTTGGCCATGGCCACCATAACAAAGGCAACAAAGGGAATAAACCAGACCCCGAAATCCACATGTTCATTGATGAACGGGATCCAGACCCGGCTTCCCATGTCTGTATAATTGGTCAGGTAAACGCCCAGGAGCACGCCGATGAGGATCTGCAGCACCAGCTTCTGCCATGCGCGCAGTCCCAGATTATGACGGGCTGTAACCTTGATGAAATCGTCCAGGAATCCAATCAGTCCGTAGAGCAGAGCGATGAGCATGATGATCCCCATCTCCTTCTGCAGTTTGATCCCGATGAGTGAGGCCACCACAGCAGCACCGAAGATGGCGATGCCGCCCATGGTAGGGGTTCCCTCTTTCTTCTTATGGGACTGGGGTCCCTCTTCACGGATAAACTGCTGGAACTGCCGGTGCTTCAGGATCGGGATCAGAACCGATGTCAGAAGTACGCTTGCGATGGCGCCCAGAACGACGATAACAACAAACTGATAAATAAGCATAACCTTTCCCCTATCTGTCTATAATTCTCTCTGCGATCTCCCAGAAATGTCTGGTCATGGAGGCCTTGCAGAGAACCAGGTCCCCCTCCCGGATCAGCTCATCCAGCTGCGGATACAGGTCTTCCTTCGTCTCGAAGTACAGGGCATCTGCTCCTGCATCCCGGGCTCCTGCAACGATATCCGCCGCCTTACTCTCAATGCCGATGATCAGATCCATGCCGCATTCCGCAGCAAACCGGCCCACCTCATAATGCATCTTCGCCGTCTCGTCTCCCAGTTCATTCATATTCCCCAGGATGGCGATGCGGCGGGTGGCCGGAGACGCTTTCAGCGTCAGAAGTGCCGACTTCACAGAGTCCGGCGCCGCGTTATAGGAATCGTCCAGAACGCTTACGCCGTTTCCGGTCAGGACCTTCAGACGGCGCCCTGTGAGCTCCATCTTCGCAAGTCCGGCTGCGGCCTCTTCCAAACTAATATCATACTGCGAACAGGCGGCAATTGCAAGCCCCGCGTTAATAGCATTATGTGCTCCGGGAATCGGCAGTGTGAACTGGCGGCTTCCCTCTTCACAGGTCAGGCGGAAGGAGATGCCTTCCACGCCCATATCTTCTACGTCGGAGACCACATAATCCTCGTCTCCGCTGCTTCCCACGGTGATCAGATGGTATTCCTGATCGTCCTTCAGGGTCTGCAGCATGTCATTATCATGATTGACGATGAGAACATTTCCGGAGCCGAAGTAGTCGGTGATCTCCATCTTCGCCTTCAGGATGTTCTCCCGGCTTCCCACGTTCTCCAGATGGGATACGCCGATGTTGGTGATGACCGCCACCTCCGGCAGGGTCATCTTCGCCAGGCGATGGATCTCTCCCAGATGCTCCATCCCCATCTCCAGCACGGCCATATCCGTAGAGGAGTCAAATGTGAATATGGTCAGAGGCAGTCCCACATCGCTGTTATAGTTGGCGATGGGTTTGCCCGTCTTATATCGCTCGCTGAGGATATAGTAGATCATGTCACGGGTGGAAGTCTTGCCTACGCTTCCCGTCACTGCGATGCGCCCTACATTGATCCGGTCCAGATAGGCTTTGGTCAGGGCCTGAAGCCCCGCCAGAGTATCCTCCACCAGGATCATGTTGCAGTCCGGATGACCCGCCGCCGCATCTCTCTCTGAGATCAGGAAGGTCTTCCCGCCCTTCTCGCAGACCTGGGGGATGAACCGATGGGCATCGGCCGCCGCACCCAGAAGTGCCACGAACAGATCTCCCTCCCGGAACTTCCGGGAGTCGGTGCAGACTCCGTATATCTCCGCATTCCGGTCCCCGGACAAAAGCTCTCCGCCGGTGGCGCTGCAGATCTGATCAACTGTGATGATATCCATGTGCTTTCCTTTCTATTCTCTGTAGATGTAGACCGCTGTCCCCTTCTTCACCGATGCTCCGGCCTTGGGGAACTGGTCCACCACCTTGAAGTTTTCTTTGGGTCCGCCTTCCGGACAGACTACGTAGTCCAGTCCTTCAGCCTTCAGCTCGGCCACTGCCTCATTGTAGGTCAGTCCCTTGACCTTCGGCACGTACACGACCTTGGAGCTGGTGTAGTTCTCATCGCCTTCCTCGTAATTCGGCGTGATCTCCAGATAGGTCAGCGCGCTCTCCAGGAAGTTTCCGGCGATAGGCGCTGCGGTGGAACTTCCGTACTGGCTTCCCTTGGGGCTGTCAACAACCACCAGGATCGCAAGTCTGGGATCATCCATAGGCGCCATGCCCAGGAAGGAGGAGTAGGTATCCTTGGTATACCGGCCATTTACGACTTTGTCCGCGGTTCCGGTCTTGCCGCCGATGCGGTATCCCTCGACAGCTGCGTTGCCGCCGCCGCCTTCTTCCACGACGTATTCCATGATCTTCTTCATCTCGCTGGCCGTCTTGGCGGAGATGACCTTCCGGACCTTCTCAGTCTTGTATTCCTTCACGACCTTGCCCTCAGAGTCTGTGAGCTTGGAGACGATCCGGGGCTTCATCAGGACGCCGTCATTTCCGATGGCGCAGGCCGCCGTCAGAAGCTGGATCGGCGTCGGCGCGATACTCTGCCCGAAGGACATGGTGGCCAGGTCTACATCCTGGAGGCTCTTCTCGTCCTTGATGATGGCAGTGGTCTCCGCCGGAAGATCCACGTGTGTGATGTCCGTGATGCCGAACATATCTAAATAATTGTAGTATTTCTCTTTTCCAATTTTCAGTCCCAGCTGGACCTGGACGGTATTGCAGGAGTTACCTACGGCCTCCACCAGGGTCTGGGATCCATGGCCGGCACGGTCCCAACAGTGCAGTACAGTATTGCTGACCTGGATTCCGCCGCTGTCGTAATAGCGATCCTCCGGCGTAGTGACTCCCTCTTCCAGGGCCGCCGAAGTAGTGATGAGCTTCCATGTGGAACCCGGCTCATATACGTCGCTGACCAGCGGATTCTTCCACATCTGCAATGCTCTGACTGGTCTTGGAGATCGTTCACT
>CAMOGZ010000045.1 GCA_946614405.1 uncultured Eubacterium sp.
AAGCATTATCCTTGCGGTTGGACTTCTCATGGATCATGCGGGCGATCATATCTTTACCGGTTCCACTGTCTCCCAGAACGACGATGCTGCTCTCTGTCGGCGCGATCGCCTCGATGGTGTCGATGATACTCTTCATGACCGGGCTGTTTGCCACCAGCATCCGTTTATCCTGAAGCCAATGAAAATCACGCTCACGACGAAGACGAGTATTCTCTCTGCGGTCGTCGTTGATGATGCTCTCCCACTCTTTATTATGCTTGGAACTCATGTTATTGGTCACCACAAGTTCCACGTTTCCGTCCTCATCCAGTACCGGTACGCTGTTGGAATAGGTGATCAGACTTGTTTCTCCGCCAAGAGAACCCACGACCGCCTTCTTCTCACGGATGGATTCCAGTACGGTAGACCGTGTGTACACGCCATCTTCCATCAGTTCACGGACATTCTTCCCCTCCAGCTGATCACAGGGAACACCGAGACGACGTGCTGCAACCTTGTTCGCAAAAATAATATCGCCATTCCCGTCTGTTATGAAGATGGACTCCTCATAATAGTCATGCAGCGCTTTCAGTAATTTCTTGTCATCCATTATCTAGTCCTCCCGGTTCGCTTATTTTACCATGAACAGGTTCATTATGAAAGGAGAAATATTCGCTTTTTGACATAATTTTTCGAAAATAACGGCAGATTTTCTGTTTCTTTCCAGTTCAGAAAAATATCTATAGTCAGATTACGGGTGTTTTGATAAAATATAGTAAAATCAAGGAGGTATTTTATGGAACAGAACAGACCACGTGCCCGTGAGAAATACGTCTCGGGCAAAGGCGAAATACATACTTCAGGTACCAGCGGCGGCCCGGTGGGAAGCGGCGGATTCGGAAGCGGAGGAGGCGGCGGCAAACGCAGCGGCGGAGGCGGCCTCGGCAAGATCGCCGCAGTCATCCTGGCACTGCTGCTGGGCGGCGGAGGCGGCTACACCATGCTCTCCGGAGGATCCGATGCACCGGCTACAGCGGATGTCCTCTCAGCAGGCTCCGGCGTCACCAGCGGATGGCATTCCGAGGCCAACATCGGCAAACTGAACACCTCGGTTGACAGCGCTGCCAGGGAAAAGCTCACCACCATCAAAGGCAACGGAAAAGATACCGTTACCATCATGATGTATATGTGCGGCGCGGATCTGGAATCCAAGTCCGCCATGGCAACTTCCGATCTGAAGGAGATGCTGGCTGCGGACATCGCAGACAATGTGAACCTCATCGTTTACACCGGCGGCTGCACCAACTGGCGCAATAACGTCGTCTCCAGCCGCACCAACCAGATCTATCAGATCCGGGGAGGCAAGTTATATACATTAGTAGACAATGTAGGTTCCAAGTCCATGACCGACCCGGCAACTCTGACGGAGTTCATCAAATGGACCGCCAAGAACTATCCTGCCAACCGGACGGAGCTCATCTTCTGGGATCACGGAAGCGGCTCCATCAGCGGATATGGATACGATGAGAAATACCCCCGTTCCGGGACCATGAGTCTTGCGGGGATCAATAACGCCATCGAGAAGAGCAAAGTCAAATTCGACTTTATCGGATTCGACACCTGCCTCATGGCCACGGCCGAGACCGCCCTCATGCTGGGTAACGATGCAGACTACCTGATCGCCAGCGAGGAATCCGAGCCCGGCGTTGGCTGGTACTATACCAACTGGCTGTCGGCTTTGTCCCAGGACACTTCCACTCCGACCCTGGAGATCGGCCAGAGGATCGTGGATGACTTCACCAAGCGCTGCCAGCAGACCTGCCCGGGACAGGCCACTACCCTATCGGTAACGGACCTGGCAGAGCTGTCCCAGACACTTCCCGACAAGCTCACTGCCTTCGCCAACAGCGCCAGCGGCATGATCGAGCAGGGCAGCTACAAGACCGTTGCCACCGCCCGGAGCGGATCCAAAGAATTCGCCAGAAGCGCCGGCATCGATCAGATCGACCTGGTACACTTCGCCAAGCTCATCGGCACCAACGAGGCCAAAGCACTGTCGGATACCCTTTTGTCCGCGGTCAAGTACAACATGACATCCCGCAGCATGGCCAACTCCTACGGGCTGTCCATCTACTTCCCATATAAGAAGCTGAACAGCGTAGACAGCATCACCAACACCTACTCCGCCATCGGCATGGACGCCGCCTACACCAAGTGCATTCGGCGTTTCGCCCAGATGGAGGTCAGTGGTCAGGCAGTTTCTGGGGGATCCTATTCCCCGTTCCCGTCTCTGTCCGGCAGCGGTTCCTCCGGCGCAGGCATGAGCAGCGAGGCGATGCAGCAGCTCATCGGGCTTCTGCTCTCCGGCGGCTACAGCGACTATGGACGCCTGGGGATCGAGGGTCTGGACCGCTCCAACACCAGCTTCCTCAGCGAGGATCCGCTGGATGCGGACACCGTCCTGGAAGAGGTCTCCGCGGACCGGCTCTCCGATGCGGACCTGATGTGGCAGGAGGACTCCTCCGGCGGCCAGTACATTTCCCTCAGCGAGGAGAAATGGGAGCAAGTGCAGCGCGTGGACAAAGCCTTCTATTATGATAATGGCAACGGCTACCTGGAGCTTGGACTGGACAACCTGTTCTCCTTCGATGATGACGGCAATCTGATTCCTAATGCGGATCAGGACTGGCTTGCCATCAACGGACAGCCGGTGGCCTACTACCATACCGACACCATGGATAACGGCGATGACGACTATATGATCACCGGCCGCGTTCCGGTGAAACTGAACGGTGATCCGGCCAACCTGATCCTGGTCTTTGATCAGGACAACCCCCACGGATACGTCGCCGGAGCCACCTACGAATACGAGAAGACCGAGACCATCCCCAAGAACCTCACAGGCCTTGAGGAAGGCGATGAGATCACATTCCTCTGTGACCTGTACACCTACGAAGGAAAATTCAAAGAAAACCAGAAGCTGGGCAAGAAGCTGACGGTAAAGGATCCCGACGCACTGGAAATCTCCAACGTGGAACTCCCCAACGACACCGCCAAGATCCTGTACCGCTTCACCGACGTATACGACCAGAACTACTGGACATCCGAAGTGAACTAAATACCGCAGGGAAAAAGGGCTGTCTCAACGGGACAGTCCTTTTTAGTATGGCAGATGTGCAGTCCTCTTTGCAGCAGTCTTATTTCGCCCTGAATCCATCCGCACCCTCTCTGGTCCTCGTCGCAGAGAAACACTATGAATCGCTCCCTGAGTTCAGAACACATGATAAACTCGCTTCTTCGAAGCTCAGACAGTATCATGTGTTACCTGAACTCATCGCTCGCTCATCATGTGTTTCTTACTGCTCCTGCGGATTCGTTCGGGCGCGGACTGCCTTCACGGCAATAAGAGACTGCTGCAAAGAGAGCAGCGCCTTCTGCATGCCGGGCAATACGGTTCTGCGGAATCCGCAGGAGCAGGTGCAGGAAGACACGAGGCGAAGAAATAGAATAGCAAAGTCCCGGGAACTGTTTGAGCAGCAGCAATGCTGCGAGTTTTCCCGGGACTCTATTCTATCTGAGCCGAGTGTACTGACATGCCTGCGACGAGGACCCGGCAGAACCGTGTGCCCGGCATGCAGAAGGGGCTGTTGCACTTGCAACAGCCCCTTGATTATGATTGCCGTTCTTATACGCACATTACCTGTACGATCAGCATGACCAGTCCCAGAATGAAGTAGATGATCATCAGCGGCCAGATGAACTTCAGCCACTTGTTGAATGTAACATCGATCATTTCCAGTACCGGCAGGATCAGACCAGTCGGTGTGATGACACCGATGAGACCCAGACCGTAGATGTATGCGGAAATAACAGTTTCTCTCGGGAGACCAACTGCGTCTGCCAGAGGAGCCATGATAGGAATGGACAGCATGGCCAGTCCGGAGGAAGAGTTGATGAAGAATCCCAGGATGATGTAGATCACCAGCATGATGGAGATGAACAGGATCGGGTTCATGCCCTTGACCCAACCGGACATGGTGTACAGCAGGGTGTCGGAGATCAGACCGTTCTCCATCAGGTAGTTGACGGCTCTTGCCAGTCCGCAGACCAGTGCTACGCCAACCAGATCGGAGGATCCGTTGATGAATACTTTTGCGATATCTTTCTCGTTCATTCCACCGATGATTCCGAACAGAACGCCGGCAACCATGAACAGAGCAGCCATCTCGCCGAACCACCAATCCATCTTGGCTACGCCGTAGACCATGATGACGAAGGTAGCGAAGAATCCGATCAGGATGATGGCACTTCTCGGAGACATCTTCTCGTTGGAGATCTCTTCTTCTCCGGTGATGTTGAACTTGGTCTCCAGTTCTTCCTTCTTTTCGTAGATAACAGACAGGCTCGGGTCCTTCTGGACTCTCTTTGCATAGCGGATGATGAATCCGACGGTCAGGATGATACCGATGATCAGACCGACGATACGGAAGCTTATTCCGTTATTGAAGCTGACGCCGGCAGCGTTGGATGCGATAACAACAGAGAACGGGTTCACTGTTGAGAACATGCATCCGATGCAGGATCCCATCCAGATCGCAGCGATACCGACCATGGCATCGTAGCCCGACGATAGGAATATCGGTATCAGTATCGGATAGAACGCGATGGTCTCCTCTGCCATACCGAAAGTGGTTCCGCCCATTGCTACCAGGAAGCAGACAACTGCAATGATCAGCTGTTCTCTTCCCTTGGATACCCGGGCGAGGGCGTTGATTCCTTCATTAAATACACCCAGGTAGTTGACAATTCCGACCGTACCTCCGATCATGAAGATAAAGAAGATAATGTCGATTACTTCATAAACACCGTTGACCGGCGCCATGATGAAGTCCAGCAGACCCTGATGCTGCGGCTCCATCTTCTCATAAGTACCGGTGATGGCCATCGGCTTGTAGATACTGCCGTCAGTGAACTTCTCCAGGCTTGCGTTGACGTGGAGTTCGTCCAGAGTAGCCTGTGTGGCTTCCATTTCGGTCACGGTTCCGTCCGGAGCGGTGATCTCGAACATGTTGGTGTCGCCATTGTAGGACAGTGTGGAATACTTACCTGCAGGGATGACCCAGGTCAGGATTGCCGCCAGGATCAATACGATGAACAGCACCGTATACGCCGACGGAAACTCGAGTTTTTTCTTTTTCTTTTCCATTGCTATAACTTCTCCTCTTTGAAATAATAAATAAAATGATTAAATATTCTTATCCTCGCAAGCGATGCGCTGTACGAGAGTGATAAGCATTTCTACGGCCTTATCCATGGACTGGATCACTGCGAACTCTCTGCGTCCGTGGAAGTTGTGTGCTCCCGGCCCCAGGTTCGGACAAGGCAGTCCCTTGAAGGACAGGAATGCGCCGTCTGTGCCGCCGCGGATCGGGGAAGTATCCGGCTCTGTACCCATCTCCCGGATGATCTCCAGGGGCAGCTCGATGAGACGCGGGTGCTTCTCGATGATCTCCAGCATGTTATGATAGCTCTCTTCCATCTTGACTTCTACGGTTCCTTCACCGTAACGTCCGTTCAGGAAAGTCTCAATGCTGCGCAGGAATTCAGCTCTCTTCTTGGCCTTTTCCCAGTCATGATCGCGGATGATGTATTCCATCTCGGCATGTTCCACATCGCCCTTCATCTCACAGAGATGATAGAATCCCTCGTGATCCTCGGTGTGTTCCGGAGTCTCGGAATCCGGGATCATGTGATCGAACTCACATGCGATACGGGCTGCATTGATCATCTTATTCTTGGCAGAACCCGGATGAATGCTGAATCCATTGATGTAAACATTGACTTCGATGGCGTTGAAGGTCTCCCACTGGCATTCGCCGAAGGCATCTCCATCCACAGTGTAGGCACAGTCTGCGCCGAACTTCTCGACGTCGAACTCGTCACTGCTTCTGCCGATCTCCTCATCCGGTGTGAAGCAGACACGGATCGGTCCGTGTTTGACTTCCGGATGCTCTCCCAGATACTCTGCCAATGTCAGGATCTCGGCGATTCCTGCCTTGTTGTCGGCGCCCAGCAGAGTCGTTCCATCGCTGGTGATGATGTCACAGCCGATGTAGTTCTCCAGGAATGGGAAATCTGATACCTTGATACGAAGATCCTTCTCCTCGTTCTGGATCACATCGCCGCCTTCATAATGAATGATCTGCGGTTTGATGTTCTCAAACGGAGCCTCACAGGAAACATCCATGTGCGCGATCAGTCCGAGGACCGGTCCCTGATAGTTGTCGATATTTCCCGGGATCTCTCCCATCAGATAACAATGCTCATCCAGCGTAACATTCGTCAGACCAAGCTGTTCCATTTCCTTCTGCAGATCTCTGGCAAAATCCCATTCTGCCGGAGAGCTCGGAATGGTCTCGCAATTCGGATCCGATCCTGTCGGATACGCGGTGTATGCGAGCAAACGTTCATGTGCTTTCATGATTTTCTCCTTTTCTCTAGCATTCGAACGTGCCCGACGGCAAAGCACCGGGCCGCTTCTTTTATCTGATAAAGCGCTAAATTGCAACCTTTTGCGCACTTAGCACACGGTAATATTATGCCAAAAATATCTGAACGATTCAAGATTTTTGAGTTCTAATTCCATAGAAATAATCCAAAAAGTTCTAAAAATTGTTATGCATCCACAACTAATCTCTATTCTCTTTGTGCACTGTCAAACTCTTACATTTCTTCGTCAAATCCATAATTCCGGTCAAGGGAGAATCCTCTTCCGCTGACATCCGATGCCGGGACCACTGTAGTGAAAGCAACCGGATCGATGTTCAGGATCAGTTTCTTCACTTTCTGTACCATGCGGCGATGCACGGTGCACATCAGGACCTCTTGCTGGCTCTCGGTGTAGCCGGTCTCTCCATGGAGGATCGTATAGCCTGTGATCTTATTATCCGAAAGCTCTTTTCCGATCTCCTTCCACTTCTTGCTGACCACGAGGAACTGCGCGTCGTTGCTGCCCATGATCAGGACTTTGTTGGCGATCACGGTGTATGCCATGATGATCAGGATCCCGTAGAGCACATCATCCGGCGCCGCGAAGGTGCACTGCAGCAGCAGGGATATCAGGTCCACGGCATTCAGCACCATTGCCGTATTCAGCCCGGCCTTACGGTTCAGCACGATAGCCAGAACGTCACTTCCTCCTGTGCTTGCACCGATGCGGATGACCATGCCCACGCCGATGCCGATGAACAAAGCCCCAAAGGCCGCAGCAAGGAGCTTATCTTCTGTTACATTCTGCAGGAACGGGACCTGCTCTGTCAGGAACAGCGCCGCAGGATACAGGAATGTTCCCATGACGATGGTGGCCGCGAACTTCCACCCCAGACAGATGAGACCAATCAGAAACAGTGTGACGGAAACGATGGCGACACTGTAGGACACCGGCATTCCCGTGAAGTTACTGATAAACCGTCCGAATCCCGTCGCTCCTCCGCAAAGGAAATGATTCGGCAAAATAAAAACACCTGCTCCGATGGCATTAAACAGGATACCAACTGCCAGGATCACAAACCGGAACAGTTTCCCGGAAAGTCCTTTTCCTTCTTCGATTTTTGACATTCTATTTCCTCTCTTTCTGTATTATTATCCTTTCATCCGAAGGGTATTCTACTCCCGCTCTTTTCAATATTCAATACAAAAAAACAAGATTTTTCAAGTTTTTTGTTTGCGTTAATTAACTTTTATCAAAATATCCGCATATTTTTTGTTATTTCATCATAATCCCTTGTTTCTTGTATATTTTGTGCTACAATATTATTATCGAATGAAAGGAGAGGAATACAATGGCCGTATTATCGAATCTGGAGCCTGCGAAAGTTTTCCACTATTTTGAGGAGATCAGCAAGATCCCCCGCGGCTCCTACAACACCAAACAGATCAGCGATTATCTGGCAAATTTCGCCAAAGAACGCAACTTGAACTATTTCCAGGACGAGGTGAATAACGTCGTGATCTTCGGAGACGCCACTCCGGGATACGAGGACGCCCCCACCGTCCTGTTGCAGGGACACATGGACATGGTCTGCGAAGTCGCCTCCGGCTATGACATCGACATGACCAAGGAGCCACTTCGTCTGCAGGTAGAGGGAGACTGGCTGTCCGCAGAGGGAACCACCCTGGGCGGAGACAACGGAATCGCCGTTGCCATGATGCTGGCCCTTCTGGATTCCGCAGACTGCGCTCATCCCAGAATCGAGTGCATCTTCACCGTTGACGAGGAGACCGGACTGGAAGGAGCCGAGGCACTGGATGCTTCCCGTCTTTCCGGCCATCGCCTGATCAATCTGGATTCTGAGGACGAGGGAGTGATCACCGTCAGCTGTGCCGGCGGAATCACTGCCAATACGACCCTTCCGGTATGCCGCAAGACCGTTTCCGGCAAGCTCTATAAGATCCGCCTCACCGGACTTCTGGGCGGACACTCCGGAATGGAGATCGACAAGGAACACGCCAACGCCAACATTCTCATGGGCCGCGTGCTTTCCGAGATCCACGACAAGACAGACTTTGTGCTGAATGCCCTGAAGGGCGGCAGCGCCGACAACGTCATCTGCAATGAATGCAACGCCGAGATCATCGTCACCGGCGGAGAAGAGAACCTGGCAGCAGCAGTTGAGACCCTGCAGGCCAGCATCTCCGCAGAGTACCACGCATCGGATCCGGACATCCAGGTCCTCTGCGAGGCTGCAGGAGAAGTTGAAGCCGATGCACTGGGCGACGACTGCACCCGCAAGGTCATCGCGTACCTGCTGAATACACCGAACGGCGTCATCGCCATGAGCATGGAGATCAAGGATCTGCCTGAGACCAGCCTGAACCTGGGTGCAGTGGCACTCACAGACAACGAGCTGAAAGGGCTCTACGCCATCCGCAGCTCCGTGAAGAGCCGTCAGGACTTTGTATGCCGCAGACTGGCAAGCTTCTGCGAGGTCCTGGGAGGCAAGGCAGAGTTCTCCCTGTATTACCCGGGATGGGAGTATCGCGCTGATTCCCCGCTGCGGGACATCTGCGTAGAAGTGTACAAAGCCCAGTACGGCGGTGAGGAACCTGTCATTGAGGCGATCCACGCAGGACTGGAGTGCGGATTCTTCGCAGAGAAGCTTGGCGAAGAATGCGACGCCGTATCCATCGGACCCACCATGGTTGGCGTACACACCCCGCAGGAGAAGCTGTCCATTTCCTCCACCGAGAGAACATGGAAATACCTGCTGGGAATCCTTGCAGAATGCAAATAA
>CAMOGZ010000046.1 GCA_946614405.1 uncultured Eubacterium sp.
GGAAGCTTCATGCCCCTTCAAACCCCCTATATTCTTCTGAAATCCTTCACTTATTTAAAAAACAGGAGGTTCATCTTCTGAAATTCAAATGAAATCGGATTTTCGGGAGGTTGCCGATCAGATGATAAGCATGTGGCCTGGACGGTACCTGCTGCGACCTGTCGCGCGCCATGTCAACCCCACCCCGCGGGGGAATCGGCTCAGATTCATCTTGGATTAATCTGCCTGTTGTATTATTATTAATACAGGGGGTAAGTCAGTATGAGGAAATTGAGAAGAATGGTATGTCTGGCGGTGACGGCCGCGATGGTGTGTGCGGCGTGGCCGGTGGGCTTTGTGTATGGGGCGGAGGCCGCGGAGTCGCCGAAGTACGAGAGTTACACCACCAGCATGAAGACGGTAAAGCTGAAGGGGAAGATCAAGGCGATGTCCCTCAGCAACTACGGCAAGGCCAGGGACACGGGGTATGACGTGCTGCAGGGAGCCGCAACGGACGGCACCTACAACTACTACGCCATGTACTCCAAGAAAACTCAGATCAGCAAGATTTTGAAGCTGAACGCCAAGACCCACAAGAGGGTCAAGCTGTCCCGGGCGCTGCCCATCGACCACGGGAACGATATCACCTGGGATCCTGTGGGCAAGAGACTGCTGGTGCTGCACAGCTACGTCACGCCCTGGCGGATCAGTTTTGTGGACCGCAAGAGCCTGAAGGTCACGGGGTACCTCGACATCAAGCCGAGCCAGCTGAAGAAGACGGACTTCTACGAGGAGGCCAACAAAGCCACACGGAAGGAGATCCGGGAGATCGCCGGCTACACCGGCATCACCTATAACAAAACCCAGAAGAAGTATGTCCTGCGGATCAGCAAGACCGGAAACTGGCTGATTTTGAACCAGAAGCTGGAGCCCATCGCATATAAGAAGGTGAAGCAGTTCTCCGAGCTGAACCAGGGGATCGACAGCAACAGCAAGTATGTCTTTGTGAGTGAGAGCAAGGCGGGAGAGCATAACATCGTCGCCGTCTTTGACTGGGAGGGGAACTACCTGTACAAGGTCACTGTGCCCAGCAAATATGAGATCGAGTGCATCTACCACAACAGCCACGGGACCTACGTGGGATTCTACTACTCCTGGAACAAGCGTAACTGGATCCGCACCAAGACCGTCAAGGTGAAATGGAAGAAGGTAGACGGCAAATGGGTGTACAAAAAGAAAAAGATCAAGCTGCCGAAATACAGCCTGATGCACGATAACTATATCGTGAAGGTGAAAGTGAAGGCAGTGATAGAGAATTAGCCGTTGCGGCGCCCTCCGGGCGCCGTGTTTTCTTTGCCGAAAAGGTTGAAATCCCGAGACCATAATGCTATAATCGTGAATGGATTCTGAAGCGGGGTCCCGCGGTTTTTGTATGCTTTTCATACAGGCTGCACCGGGGACCTGTTTCTCACCGAAGGATGCCGCCATACCGGCGGCGGAATGGAGTTTAATATGACTGACTATACCGGCTACACCAGCCCATTATCCGAACGTTACCCCAGCAAGGAGATGAAGTATCTGTTCTCCCCTGAGATGAAGTTCCGCACCTGGCGCAGGCTGTGGATCGCTCTGGCCGAGTCCGAGAAGGAACTGGGCCTGGACATCACCCAGGAGCAGATCGACGAACTCATTGCCAACAAGGATGACATCAACTACGACGTCGCCAAGGAGCGGGAGAAGATCGTCCGCCACGACGTCATGTCCCACGTCTACGCCTACGGCCAGCAGTGCCCCAAGGCCAAGGGGATCATCCATCTGGGCGCCACCTCCTGCTACGTCGGGGATAACACAGACCTGATCATCATGACCGAGGCCCTGAAGCTGATCAGAAGCAAGCTGATCAATGCCATCGCCCAGCTGGCAGACTTTGCCGAGGAGTACAAAGCCCAGCCCACCCTGGCTTTCACCCACTACCAGGCAGCTCAGCCCACATCCGTCGGCAAGCGCGCCACACTGTGGCTGAATGATCTGGTGATGGACCTGTCGGATCTGGACTATGTCCTGTCCACCATCAAGCTGCTGGGATCCAAGGGAACCACCGGCACCCAGGCCTCCTTCCTGGAGCTCTTTGCCGGAGATCATGAGAAGTGCAAGGCACTGGATCAGAAAATCGCAGAGAAGATGGGATTCGACTCCTGCTACCCCGTTTCCGGACAGACTTACTCCCGGAAGGTGGACAGCCGCGTTCTGAATGTGCTGGCCGGCATCGCCCAGTCTGCTCATAAATTCAGCAACGACATTCGTCTGCTGCAGCACATGAAGGAAGTAGAAGAACCATTCGAGAAGAACCAGATCGGCTCTTCCGCTATGGCATATAAGAGAAATCCGATGCGCTCCGAGCGTATGGCATCCCTGGCCAACTACGTGATGGCCGATGCCATGAACCCGCAGCTGACGGCAGCCACCCAGTGGTTCGAGAGAACCCTGGACGACTCCGCCAACAAGCGCATCAGCGTATCCGAGGCATTCCTGGCCACCGACAGCATTCTGGAGCTGTACATCAACATCTCCAGCGGACTGGTGGTATACCCCAAGGTCATCGAGGCTCATCTGATGGCAGAGCTGCCGTTCATGGCGACGGAGAACATCATGATGGACGCCGTCAAGGCCGGCGGCGACCGCCAGGAGCTGCATGAGCGGATCCGTACCCTGTCTATGGAGGCAGGCAGAACAGTCAAGGAAGAGGGCAAGCCAAACGATCTTCTGGATCGCATCGCGGCGGATCCCGCTTTCAATATAAGCAAAGAGGCTTTACAGAAGGTTATGAAGCCAGAGAATTACATCGGCCGTTCCGCGGAACAGACCACTGAGTTTCTTGACGGGGTCATAAAGCCTATTCTGTCTGAGAATGCTGACGTGCTCGGCATGAAGGCAGAGATCAACGTATAAACGTATAGGAGGTTTTATTATGATCAAAGCAATTACAGGCGCTAACTGGGGTGACGAAGGAAAAGGCAAGATCACTGACACCCTTGCATCTGAAGCGGATATCGTGATCCGTTTCCAGGGCGGAAGCAACGCCGGTCACACCATCAAGAATGAATATGGAAAGTTCGCACTGCACATGATGCCGTCGGGCTGCTTCTCTGCTAACACCACCTGTGTTCTGGGCAACGGCGTGGCACTGAACATTCCCAAGCTCATTGAGGAGCTGAACGACATCGTATCCCGCGGCGTTCCGGCACCCAAACTTCTGGTTTCCGACCGGGCTCAGATCGTGATGCCCTATCACATCCTGCTGGACTCCTATGAAGAGGAACGTCTGGCCGGCAAGTCCTTCGGCTCCACCAAGTCCGGTATCGCTCCCTGCTATTCCGACAAGTATGCCAAGATCGGATTCCAGGTCAACGAGCTGTTCATGCCGGAGGCAGAGCTGAAAGAGCGCATCGCCAACGTATGCACAATCAAGAATACTTTGTTCAAGCATTTATATAACAAGCCGGAGATGGACCCTGAGGACATCTACAACACCATGATGGAATACAAGGAAATGATCAAGCCCTACGTGGCCAACACCACTGCATTCCTGATGGACGCTGTGGACGCAGGCAAGAACATCCTGCTGGAGGGCCAGCTGGGCTCCATGAAGGACATCGACCACGGTATCTACCCCATGGTCACTTCCTCCAACACCATCGCAGGCGGCGGTGCTGCCGGAGCCGGTGTTCCGCCCTATGCCATTGAAGAGGTCATCTGCGTTACCAAGGCTTACTCCTCTGCAGTAGGCGCAGGCGCATTCGTCAGCGAGATCTTCGGAGACGAAGCAGAAGAGCTGCGTAAGCGCGGCGGAGACGGCGGCGAGTACGGCGCAACCACCGGAAGACCCCGTCGTGTGGGCTGGTATGACTGCGTAGCATCCCGTTACGGCTGCCGCATCCAGGGCGCCACTCAGGTGGCTCTCACCGTAGTGGATCCTCTGGGTTACCTGGACGAGATCCCAATCTGCGTGGCATATGACGTAAACGGCGAAGAGACCCGCGACTTCCCCAACACCACCTACCTGTACCAGGCTAAGCCGGTGTACAAGAAGATGAAAGGCTGGAAGTGCGACATCACCGGAATCCGCAAGTTTGAGGACCTGCCCATCGAGTGTCAGGAATACGTCAACGAGATCGAGCGTCAGATCGGATTCCCCATCACCATGGTCTCCAACGGACCGGCCAGAGAGGACATCATCCCTCGCAAGCCGCTGATCTAGTCTTGAACCACTTCGGCCTGCGGGGCCGTTGAATAAATGTAATTTTTATCTCTATGAAAGAAGGTACAAGGAAATGTTTAAAGAAGCACTCAGACCAGTTTGGGCTGAAATCAATCTGTCGAACTTCGACTACAACGTAAAGAACATCAAGGCTAAGATGGGCGAGGGACGTGAGTTCATCGGCGTCATCAAGGCGGACGGCTACGGCCACGGCGCTGTCAAACTGGCAGAAGTTCTCCGCGAGAACGACGTGAAGACTTTCGCCATCGCCACTCTGCACGAGGCCATCGAGCTCCGCGATGCCGGTGCCAAGGAGCGCATCATCTGCCTGGGCCTGACCCCGGACATGTATGCCGACACCATCGTGGAGTATGACATCACTCCGGTTGTCTGCGAATCCGGAAATGCCAAGGCCATCAGCGATGCAGCAGCTGCCGCAGGCAAGACCGTGGAAGCTCTGATCGCCGTAGATACCGGCATGGGCCGTATCGGCTACCTGGCTGACGACCTGGACTACGCTGTAGAAGATGTGAAGAAGATCTCCCAGCTGTCCAACCTGAAAATCTGGGGACTTTTCTCCCACATGGCAACTGCCGATGCATATGATAAGACTTTCTCCCACCAGCAGGAGGCTAAGTACAACAAGTTCTACGAGGCACTGACTGCAGCAGGCGTGGAGATCCCCACCCGCACTCTGGCAAACAGCGCATCCATCATGGAGATCCCTTCGGTTCACTTTGATGCATGCCGTCCGGGGATCATCCTCTACGGACAGTACCCCTCCCATGAGGTGGACAAAGCCGAACTGGACATCAAGCCGGTCATGGAAGTTAAGGCCAACATCGTGCATCTGAAGGATGTACCAGTTGGATTCTCCTGCGGATACGGACGCAAGTTCATCGCAGAGAGACCTTCCCGCATCGCCACCATCGCTCTGGGATACGCTGACGGATATCCGCGTCCGTACTCCGCACAGGCAAAGGTCATCGTCAATGGCGTGGTCTGCCCGGTTGCCGGAAACATCTGCATGGACCAGTGCATGATCGACGTTACCGACGTTCCTGAAGTAAAGGTCGGCGACGAAGTCATCGTCATGGGATCCGACGGCGTCAACACCATCGATGCCGATTACATCGCAGACTGCACCGGAACCATCAACTACGAGATCTGCTGCGCATTCGGTCAGAGACTGCCGAAGGTATACATTCGTTAATTAATTAAGAGCTCTCCGGGGATGCGAACCCGGACCCGCGATAGACAAGAAAGTGTAGACCCGATGATAAGTAAGAACAGCAAAAGCAAACAAAAGACAAACGTCTTGCTTTTGCTGTTCTTTTCTATTGTGGTGATCCTGTTCGGTCAGATCAGCATCACCTTCTATACCCAATCATTCCATCTCGCTATCGGCGTAGTCCCTCTGGCCATCATCCTGTTTCTCATGGAAGACGTGGATGTACTGGCCGTCAGTATCTTCGCCGGCATCGGAATAACCGCGGCCCTCATGGTGACGGACACCTTCCCGGATCCCCCCGGAGCAGAAGCCTTCCTTCAGCATTATCCGGAAGGGATCTTCTATATCATCTACGGAGTCCTGATCACCCTGTTCTTCCGGTTCTCCGGAATGGGGCATCGGCAGGGACTGATCCGTTTTCTGCCGCTTCTGGCTGCAGACTACCTGGCCAACGTGGCGGAATTATTCCTTCGGCTTGGGACCGCCTCTCTGGATCAGAACCTTCAGTTCGGCATCCTGCTGGCAGCGGTGGTCAGGATGATCGTGACCGCCCTCTCAGTGATGCTGATCGAACATTACGGATTTGTCATGATCCGGGCGGAGTCATTGCGGCATTATGAGGAACAGCAGTACCTCCTGGCACGGATCCGGGAGGAGTCGATCTGGATGAGCAAGAACGCCTCTCAGATCGAAGATGTCATGCAGGACTCCTACCGGCTGTACCGTGAACTGCAGCAGGCAGTACCGCCGTCTCCGGCTTCCGGGTCGGCCCTTCAGGTCGCCACCGGGATCCACGAGATCAAAAAGGAATACCTGCTGGCCATCAAAAGCATCGACCAGCTCATGGAAGGCCACACGCCTGCGGCCATGAATCTGACGGAATTATTCCGGGTCCTGAACCGCTATGCAGAAGTGGAGTGCAGAGAATGCGGGAAAAAACTGCAGTTTGACTTTGTGCCGGGGGAGGAGATCCTGACGGATCAGATCTATCCCCTGATCTCCATCTTCCGGAACCTCTTCACCAATGCCATCGAGGCATGCCCCGGGGATGAGGTCTGCATCCGGGTCACTCAGGAGGACCCGGGCAATGGCATGACCCGCTTCACCGTGACAGACAGGGGGACCGGGATCCCCGAGGAGGATCTGCCGAACATCTTCACCCCCGGATTTTCCACGAGAATCAACTATGACACAGGAGAGGTCAGCCGGGGGCTGGGTCTTCCCCTGGTGAAAGAACTGGCCGAATCTCTCGGAGGCACCATTCAGGTCAGCCGGGAGGCAGGGCTCACCTCGTTCATCGTTACACTGAATCGCAGCAAACTGGAGGCACCACGTGAAAATATATCTACTCGATGACGATACCAATGTAATACGTATTCTGAAGCAGATCATACAGGACCGTGGTCTCGGCGAGATCTGCGGGGCGTGCACCAGCGCAGAGGACACACTGGACGACATTCAGCGCATCCGGCCGGATGTGGCCATCGTGGATCTGCTGATGCCGGGAATAGACGGGATCTCCCTGGTCCGCACCGCCCGGGAGCACTGGAAGGATACGACTTTCATCATGCTCTCCCAGGTATCTTCAAAGGATATGATTGCAGAATCCTACGACAGCGGCGTCAGTTTTTATATCCAAAAGCCCATCAACAGTGTGGAGGTGGAGCATGTGCTGCGTAATGTGGCGCAGTCGCTGGAATACCGTGATACCTACCGCAAGATGAAGAAACTGTTCAGCGATATGGAGCAGCAGGTCACGGCGGCGCCGGAGACTGACGCGGCACCTTCCGGAAAGGATCCTGCCTGCCGTGAACGGGCCTCTGTTATCCTGCGAAGCCTCGGCATTCTGGGTAAATCCGGCAGCCAGGATATACTGAACATCCTGGACTTTATGATCGAGGAGCCGGAGACTGCCGCCGGCATGACGCTGCTGGAGGTGTTCGCTCACTGCAGCGATGATCCTGCCAAGTCCGTGGCCCAGCGGGTACGCCGGGCGATCACAGCGGGCCTGACCAATCTGGCACACATCGGACTGTCGGATTATAATAATGAAGTATTCCTGGAATACGCCGGAACCCTGTACCCCTACGAAATGGTCCGCCGGGAAATGAACCGGATCCAGGGCAGCCGGGTGGAAGACGACAGGAATAACATCCGCATCCGGAACTTCCTGAACAATCTGCTGTCCTTTGTGACAGTGAAATGAATTTATTGTTATACGGAAAAGAACCTCGCGCAGCAGCCGCGGGGTCTTTTTATTTCGCCGTCATAATGTCAGAATTATTATTTCTTTCACAATTCTTTCCGATACTTAGCGTAGCGAGCTGTAGTTTATTGTTACATGTCTGCTACAATTCATTCACGAATAATATTAATGGATGAAACACGGGAGGATATACTGAATGACTTGGTTAGAAAACACTGTGCAGTTCGTGAACGGATTGCTTTGGGATTATTTGTTACTGATCGTGTTGGTGGGAACCGGCATCTGGTTCACCATCCGTCTGAAGTTCATTCAGATCCGAGGATTCGGCGAGGGATTCCGCCGGACCTTCGGCGGCCTGTTCCATCACGATTCTGACGCCGGAAACGATGGAATGTCATCCTTCCAGGCTCTGGCGACTTCCATTGCCGCTCAGGTGGGAACCGGCAACCTGGCCGGGGCAGCCACCGCCATCGCGGTAGGCGGCCCGGGCTCCATCTTCTGGATGTGGATCAGCGCCTTCTTCGGCATGGCCACCATTTTCGCTGAGGCCACCATGGCCCAGCAATACAAGCGGACCCTGCCGGACGGCCGTGTCACCGGCGGCCCGGTCTACTATATCAAAGCCGCATTCCACGGGACTCTCGGAAAGGTCCTGGCCGGGATCTTCGCAGTCTTCGTGATCTTCGCCCTTGGATTCATGGGCACAGCGGTCCAGTCCAACTCCATCGCCAGCGCATTCCACAATGCATTCGGCGTTCCGTCCATCGTCCTGGGCGTACTGGTTGCGCTGTTATCACTGGTGGTATTCGTAGGCGGCGTCAAGCGTATCGCCAAGGTCGCTGAGACCGTGGTCCCCATCATGGCCGGCTTCTATATCATCGGCGCACTGATCGTGATCATCGCGAACTTCCAGCTCATCCCCTACGTCTTCAAGGAGATCGTGGTGGGTGCTTTCTCGCCTCAGTCCGCCACTGGCGGCGTCATCGGCGCCACGGTTCAGATCGCTATGAAGAAGGGTGTCGCCCGTGGTCTGTTCTCCAACGAGGCCGGTATGGGATCCACCCCTCACGCTCACGCTGTGGCCAAGGTCAAGCATCCGGCGGAGCAGGGTTACGTGGCAATGATGGGCGTATTCATCGATACCTTCATCATCCTGAACCTCACGGCTTTCGTCATCATCATCACCAAGAGCATCACTCCGGACGGCTCACTGCAGGGGATCGCCCTGACACAGGCAGCCTTCTCCTCGCTGTTCGGCAGTTTCGGCAATGTATTCATCGCCATCTGCATGTTCTTCTTCGCCTTCTCCACCATCGTAGGCTGGTACTTCTTCGGCGAAGCCAACGTGATCTATCTCTTCGGAGAGAACTCCACCAAGGTCTATGCCGTCCTGGTTGCTGTCTGTGTCGCCCTGGGCTCCCTGGCTGACGTCCAGCTGATCTGGGACATGGCGGACTGCTTCAACGGTCTCATGGTACTTCCCAACCTGTTGGGGCTGCTGGCTTTGTCAGGTATGGTGCTGAAGGTCGCGGCAGAGTATCCCCCGGGCACAAAGCCGGACAAACTGAAATAACGGAAA